>CAMBXJ010000232.1 GCA_945871455.1 Asaia bogorensis | reverse complement strand
CCCGTCGGTTCGTCCATGAACACCAGCCGCGGATGCGTCACCAGAGTGCGAGCAATCTGCAATCGTTGCAGCATCCCGCCCGAGAAGGTGCGCGGCAGGTCGTCGATGCGGTCGGCGTCGATCTCCACCTGCACCAGCCAGTCGATGGCCTGGGCGCGGATATCGCCATAATGGCGCGCACCCCGGGCCATCAGCCGTTCCCCGACATTCCCGCCCGCCGAGACACTCATCCGCAGATTCTGGCGAGGGTCCTGGTGCACGAACCCCCAATCCGACCGATGCAAGGTCCGCAGCGCCGGCGCCGGCATCGCATGGACATCGTGCAACTGTCCAACCGGATCGCGATACCACACCGCGCCCGCATCCGGAGCCAGCCGCCCCGACAGCACATTCAGCAACGACGTCTTGCCGGAGCCGGACTCGCCGACAATGGCCAGCATCTCGCCCGGCCACAAATCGATCTCGACATCGATCAAAGCCGGGATCGCGCCGAACCGCAGCGACAGGTCGCGGGCCGAAATCAGAGTCTCGTCGGTCATTGTGCCGCATCCCGCCAGCCATCGGCGCCGACATGTCCGGCCGCCTGGCGTTCCGAACAATGATCGGTATCGGAGCAGACGAACATCCTCCCGCCGCGATCGTCGGTGATGACCTCGTCCAGATAGGAGTCCGTCGCGCCGCACAAACCGCATGGATGCGGCGCGTTGATTGCGCGGAACGGATGGTCCTCGAAATCCAGCGAACGCACCTCGGTCCAGGGGGGGACCGCGTAGATGCGCTTCTCCCGCCCGGCGCCGAACAACTGCAAGGCCGGCATCATGTGCATCTTCGGATTGTCGAACGCCGGGATCGGGCTGGGCGACATCAGATAGCGGCGGTTCACCAGCACCGGGTAGTCGTAGCTGATCGATATCTGCCCATAGCGAGCAATGTCTTCATACAGTTTCACATGCATCAACCCGTAGTCCGACAGGCCGTGCATACGTCGCGTCTCTACCCGGCTGGGTTCCAACCGGGACAGCGGCTCGGGCTGCGGCACCTGATACACGATGATCTGGTTCTCCCGCAGTTGGGTCTCCGGGATGCGGTGGCGGGTCTGGATCACCGTTGCTTCCGTGGTCACGGTGGTGGTGCGCACGCCCGCGGTCCGGGCAAAGAACCGGCGGATGGAAACCGCGTTGGTGGTATCGTCGGCGCCCTGGTCGATCACTTTCAGCACGTCGCTGGCGCCGAGCACCGCGGCCGTCACCTGGATCCCGCCGGTCCCCCACCCATAGGGCAGCGGCATTTCGCGTGACCCGAACGGCACCTGATGCCCCGGAATCGCCACCGCCTTCAGCAGCGCTCTGCGGATCATCCGCTTCGTCTGCTCATCCAGATAGGCGAAATTATAGCCTTTCATTCCGCTGCCCTCGCTGGGTCCGGGACACTCGCAAGGTCCGGGACCCCCGCAAGGTCCGGGACCTTCGCCGGGTCCGCGGTCCGCGCGACCTCTTCCCGCATGCGGCGGATATTCTGCAACTCACTCTGGAAATCGACATAATGCGGCAGCTTCAGATGCTCCACGAACCCGGTCGCCTCGATATTGTCCGAGTGATACAGCACAAACTCGATGTTCTGAGCCGGCGCCGTCGTATCCTCCCCCAGTTCCGCGGCGCGCATGGCACGATCCACCAGCGCCATCGACATTGCCTTGCGTTCGGAAAACCCGAACACCAGCCCGTAGCCTCGCGTGAACTGCGGCGGCACGGTCTTCGATCCCTTGAACTGATTGACCATCTGGCACTCGGTCACCACCAGGTCGCCGATATCGATGGCGAAACCAAGTTCCGCCGGTTCGATCTCGATGCTCACCGCGCCCATGCGGATTTCCCCGGCGAACGGATGCGACCCGCCATAGCCGCGCTGAGTCGAATAGCCCAACGCCAGCAGAAACCCTTCGTCCCCGCGCGCCAGAGCCTGCAACCGCACATCCCGATCGGCCGGAAACGTCAACGGCGCCCGCGTCAGATCCCCCGGCTCCCGTTCCGCATCGCGATTGGTTTCGATCAGCCCTTCCTCACCCAGAATGTCCGGCACCCGAGGCATCGCCGCGTGGTCTGGCGCCGCCATTGCCGCCACGACTTCCTCCGGCGCCTCGGCCAGTTCGAAATCCAGCAGTCGGTGCGTGTAGTCATAGGTCGGGCCAAGCACCTGGCCACCCGGCAGATCCTTGAAGATCGCCGAAATCCGACGTTCCACCTGCATCGCCGCCGTATCGATCGGCTGGGAATGAGCAAACCGGGGCAAGGTCGTACGATAGGCGCGCAACAGGAACGCGGCCTCGATCAGGTCGCCCTGGGCCTGCTTGATGGCCAGCGCCGCCAGTTCCCGGTCATACAGGGAACCTTCCCCCATCACCCGGTCCACCGCGCGCGCCAACTGATTCTCGATCTGCGGCAGGGTCAGATCTGGGACCGAGGCATCGCCACGCCGTGTTTCCGCCAGCCACGCATGAGCGTTGTTGATCGCCCGTTCGCCGCCCTTGACCGCGACATATGCCATGCTCAGGCCTCCTCGATCGCGACGCTACGGGGCAGCGCGGTCACCATGTCGCCCGCGCACAGGATCAGGTCCACGCCGCACGGATACACCCCGTGATTCCGCCGCCACGCCTCCACGAAGTCGCGGGGCAACCCGTCGACCACGATGATCTTCGGCACCCGCAATCCCGGTCCGCTCAGGCGATAACGGTGGCCGGCGGACAGCGATGCGACCTCGGCGATCACGGTCGTCGACGTCTCCGGCGTTTCGTGCGTGCCGGTGTTCAATCCAGACAGATCCGGCAAGGTCAGAGCCAAAGCAAACTGCGCAAGCGCCAGATCGGCGGTTCTTGGTGCGCCGCAATGAAACGCGATCCAGTCCCAGGCCGCATCGGCGGCGGGATCCAGCCACAGGGGCGTTTCATGATCGATCAGCGACAGCAGCACCGCCGCCGACGCGCGCGACAGTCCTGGCGGCGGTTGTTCGACCCCCGCCTGTAGCACCGTGCCCGGCCGCGACATCGCTTCCAACACCGCACGGAAACAATGCTGGGCGTCCGTAACCGGATCGGCGAAACCGGCGGACAAGGTGGGGGTCATGTCCGCATGGTCCGCATGGAGAAGAATTGCACTTTGGTAGCGGCGGCCTTGGCGGCGACCAGATCGCGGGCCTGTTGTTGGACGCGCGCCAGCGGTTCTATCACCGCCGCCCGCACCGCGTCCCGCCGAACGGGGTCCTGCAGCAACGCATCGACCAGGGCAGCGAGTTCCGCCTGGCGTTCATCCCGGCCCGTCACATAGGCATGTCCGACAAAATCCGGCCCGCCTCGGTCCCCGGGTACGCGGACGGTGCATCTGGTGACCGTGACCTCCCCCAGATTGAACGCGGCACCGTTTCCACCTGTGCGCCCCCGAACCATGACCAGGCCACTTTCGGGGCCACGCAGCCGGGTGAACCCGGGCGGGTTGCCCCATTGTGCCAGGCGTTCCGCGATCGTCGCGCCATCGGCCCGGGCCAGCACCGCCATCCACTGGCGGCGGTCCGGATCGGGAGGGACGCGGGCAGTGGCGGGGGCATCAATTTCCGACATAACGGACCGTAGGTTGTGTAGATGTCTAGACAGCTAGACGCCCCGCCCGCTACAGTCAACACCGAACTCGCACGGATTGGTCCAGCGCTGGATGAAACATCGATGAATGCTCCCGTGGGGAAGACCCCGGTGGGAATCCCTGCCTCGGACAAAGAACCGAGCGCGCATGTGGCCATATCGCGGCAGGAGGGGGTGGCGCTGTGGCGTCAGATTGCCGGCCAGTTGCAGCAGGGCATCACCTCCGGCGACCATCCGCCTGGCAGCCAACTGCCGACCGAGGCCGAATTGTCCAAGCAGTTCGGCGTCAACCGCCACACGGTCCGGCGCGCATTGGAGGAATTGTCGCGTGGCGGACTGGTGCGCGTGGAACAGGGGCGCGGCACCTTCGTCAGCGAGGACGTGCTGGAATACAGCGTGGAGCCTCGCACCCGCTTCACGGAATGGATCAAGCGCCATAACAAGGAACCGTCCGGCCGCATCCTCCAATTGCGCGAAATCGGCGCCGATTCCCAGGTCGCCGCCGCGCTCGGTCTTCGCGCCGGTGCCCGAGTGATCCTTCTGGAACGACTTGGCCTTGCCGACGACCGTCCCGTCAGCCTGGCTCGGCATTATTTCCCGGCGGCCCGCCTGAAGGGGTTGCTGGAGGCGCTCCAGCAGTCGGACCGCATCACCGAGGCCTTGCAGACGATCGGTATCCCCGACTACCTCCGCCAGACCACCCGCGTGACCGCGCGTTTGCCCACCCCGACCGAGGCCGAACTGCTGCGGATGCCACGCAACCGGCCGGTGCTGATTGCCGAGAACATCAACGTGGACCGATCGGGCGCGGTCATCGAGTTCGGGGTCGGTTGCTACCCCACGCCACGCGTGCAGATCGTATTCGAACCATAGAAGGGCGCCACGATGCCGGACCTGCGGATTATCAACGGACGCGTGCTGCTGCCCGATGGTGGGCTGCAACCGGTCGACCTGACACTGACCGGCGATCGGATCGCCGCCATCGGGTTCGGCTCCGATCCCGGCGGGGCGAGCCTGGACGCGACGGGATTACTGGTGCTGCCTGGCATCGTTGACATCCATGGCGACGCGTTCGAGCGTCAGGTGCAGCCCAGGCCCGGCGTGGAATTTCCCGTCGACCTGGCCCTGCGCGACACCGAGCAGCAGTTGCTGGCCAACGGCATCACCACCGCGTTCCACGGCATCACCCTGTCGTGGGAGCCCGGTCTGCGCAGCCATACGACCTGGACCGCGTTGCTGGGCGCGCTCGATGCCGGCTCCTGGACCTGCGACATGCGGGTGCATCTGCGGTGGGAGGCATATAATCTCGACGCGCTGGACATCGCTCTGGCGGACATCGCGGCCGGACGCGTGCATCTGGTCGCGTTCAATGACCACACCCCGCCGATCCTGAAGAAGATCAAGGACCCGGTGGCCGGCGCCAAATACAGCGACAGGGCCGGCATGAAGCTGGACGATTTCCGTGCCCTGGCCGACCGCATCGGCGCCCGGGCCAACGACGTCCCGGCCGCGCTGGACCGGATCGGTGCCGCCGCGCGCGCCGCCGGGGTTTCCCTGGCCAGCCACGACGACGATTCCCTGGAAATCCGCGACGGTTTCCGGGCTCGCGGCGCCCGCATCTGCGAGTTCCCGATGGCCGAGGAAGTCGGGCGGGCTGCGCGCGATGCCGGGGATTTCGTGGTGATGGGCAGTCCCAACGTGGTGCGCGGAAAGTCGCATCTGGGCTGGGCGTCCGCCGCGGTGATGGCGGAAGCCGGCATCTGCAACGTGCTGTCGTCAGATTATTTTTATCCGGCGATGCTGCGTGCCGCCCTGATCCTGGCCGATCGCGGGGTGTTGGATCTGCCGAGCGCGTGGGCGCTGATTTCGTCTAATCCCGCGGCGGCGGCCGGGCTGGGCGATCGCGGCCGGATCGAACCGGGCCTGCGGGCCGATCTGGTGCTGGTCGATCCCACCGTGCCACGCGCGGTGGCGACGATCGCGGGGGGGCGGATTGCCCATCTGACCGCGCATGCGGCCAATCGGTTGTCTGCCTGACAAGAAGGAAACAGCGCGCGCTGGCTCGGGCGGTAGGATTCGAACCTACGACCAATCGGTTAACAGCCGATTGCTCTACCGCTGAGCTACGCCCGATCACAGCCGCGAGGGCGTCTGTCTAGTGAGATGTGCCTGCCGGGTCAACCTCCTGTTGGACCGGTGTCGCGCGGGAGAGCAGAGGCCGCCCTCCCGCGCGAACCAGGGTCAGTCCTTGTAGTCGGGTTCCTTGCGGTCGAGCATCCGCTTCAGGGCATCGAAATGCCAGTCGCAGTTTTTCCGCCCGCCATAGGTTGGCGCCGTCCGGCGGTAGGTGTCGTAGGTATGGTCGACCACCGACTGCGGCAGCGTCTTCAGCGGGCGTCCGGTCCACATGGCATAGAGTTGCACCTGGGCCACGCGTTCCACGTAGTACAGCCGGTCATAGGCCTCGGCCACTGACGTGCCGACGGTCGCGACCCCGTGGTTGGCCATCATCAGCACGGACTTGTCGCCGATGACCCCGACCAGACGTTCGCCCTCGGCCGGATCGAAGGCGGGGCCGGTGTAGGTGTCGTCATAGGCCGTGTGCATCATGGTGCCGAGTTCGGTCTGGCCGATCGGCAGGATGCTTTGGTCCTCCAGCCGGGAGAGCGCGCTGGCGTGTGGCATGTGGGTGTGGAAGACGGCGGCGGCATCCGGGATCAGGCGATGGATGGGCGCATGGATGCAGTAGCAGGACTGCTCGATCAGGCCTTCGCCGGCGAGCAGGGTGCCGTCAAAGCCGACTTCCATGAAGCAGCTTGCGGTCACTTCGGACCAGTGCAGGCCGAACGGGATCTGATAGTAGCGGTCGTTGGTGCCGGGAACGCGCAGAGTGAAATGGTTGAAGATGCCTTCGTGGAAGCCGTGCATGACGGCGATACGATGGGCGGCGGCCAGGTCGACCCGTGCCTGCCAGCGGATGTCGTCCAGCGCGAGGTCCTTCGGTTGCAGGGATTCCAGGGGCATTGCATGACCTTTCAACGAAAAATGTTGCCAATATTGGGCTTGCGGGGGCACGGCGGTCAATGCGTCGGTGGGTGCGGAAAGGTGGGGCTTTGCCCCATCAGCGTTAGGATAAGCTTTTGGCGGAGAATATCCTTTGCCTGACCCGCCTCCTTCGCGATTCAGCAAGCCGGCGGCAGATCCGGCCCCGTGCGTTGATAAAGTCCGCCAGGGTGAACGTGTCAGGCACCAGAGC
>CAMBXJ010000231.1 GCA_945871455.1 Asaia bogorensis | reverse complement strand
TGGCCGGCCTGCGCCGACCATGACGGGGAAGGGCCGGTCGGTCGCTCCACCAGACGGGGCTGGTCCCAGGCAAGCCCTTACGACCTTGCGACACTTGGCACGCTCCGTCGCGGTGCTGGGCATCGCGACCCTGGCGCCTCTGCTGTCGGTCAACCAAGCGGCATGGGCGCAGGATCGCATCAATTTCGGCTTGGACTGGAAGGCGGAGGCCGAATACGGCGGCTACTATCAGGCGCTGGCCACCGGTCTTTACGCCAGGCGCAACCTGTCGGTCACGATCCATGAGGGCGGCCCGCAGATCAACCATATGCAGTTGCTGATGGCTGGGCGCCTGGATCTGAACCTGGGCGGCGGGCGCGCGATCGAGTTCGCGGCGGAGGGGCTGCCGTTCGTGGCCGTTGCGGCGATCTTCCAACGGGATCTGGCCGTCCTGATCGCGCATCCCGGGCAGGGCAACGACGATTTCGCCTCCCTGAAAGGCAAGCCGATCATGATCGGCGCCGATACCCGCAACGGCTGGTGGCGCTTCCTGGCGGCTAAATTCGGCTACGACGACAGTCAGATCCGCCCCTACACGTTCAATCTGGCGCCATTCCTGGCCGACCGGAACTCTGTCCAGCAGGGTTATATCAGCTCCGAACCCCACCTGATTCGCCAGAAAACCGGGATCGACCCGGTGGTGCTTCCGCTGTCGGACTCGGGCTACCTGGGCTATGGCAACATCATCACCACCAGCGTCAAGCTGGTGAAGGAAAAGCCGGACGTGGTGCAGCGCTTCATCGATGCCTCGATCGAGGGCTGGTACTCCTATCTTTATGGCGACCCGACGCCGGCCCACAAACTGATCCTGCAAACCAATCCGGAAATGCCGGCCGATCTGGTGGATTTCGGCCGCAAGACCATGATCGAGCGCGGCACCGTCGATTCCGGCGACACCCTGACCCTGGGGATCGGCGCCATGACCGATGCGCGCTGGCAGGCGTTCTACCAGTCCATGGTGGCGGTCGGCGTCTACAAGGCGGGGATCGATCCGACCAAGGCCTATACCACGCGCTTCGTGAACAAGCGCGTCGGTATCGAGGGCAAGCGGTAGCCGCGGCGAGTCTTCCCCCACCGATGCCCCTGCCCCCGAACCCGCCCTGGAAAGGCCTGCAAACCGACCGGATGCCGGTGTTCATCTCCTACGACCAGGCCGAACGGATGCTGGCGGCATTGCTGGATCGGGCCAGCGCCTGGCACCCGGACGCGGTGGTGGGGATCGCGCGCGGCGGGCTGGTGCCGGCGACCATGATCTCCTGCATGATGGCCCTGCCGCTGGCGATCATCGGCTGGGAACGGCACAAACGGGCGATCGATTGGATCGGCCCGCCCCCGGTTGGTCGTCGCGTCCTGCTGGTAGACGATTGCTGCGCCACGGGCGAAACCATGGCGGCGATCCGGGCGGCGCTGCTGGATCAGAACTTCGACTGCGCGACGATGACCATCGTGCACGATCCCGACACCACCCGCTTCGTCCCCGATTTCTCCCACCCCATGCGGGACCTGTTTCGCTTCCCGTGGGAGCGTGGGGAGGCGACCCCGCAGGCGCGTCTGATGCGAGCCACCGGCGCGCCCGCCGACCGTTCGACCGAGGCACCTTATTTCGGCCTGGACCTGGACGGTGTTTTCCTGCCCGACGTGCCGCGATCGGACTATATCCAGGACCTGGAAGACGCGCTGCGTCGGCGCCATGCGCTTGAGCCGTTGCCGGTCCTGCCCTCGTTCGCTCCGGATCGGGCGGTGGTGATCACCGGGCGGCCGGAAATCGACCGGGCGCCGACCGAGGCCTGGCTGGCCCGCTGGGGTCATGCCGGATTGCGCGTGATCTGCCGCCCGGCTGGCATATCCGACGATCTCGCGGCGGTGGCCCGCTACAAGGCCGAAACCGCGACACGCTGGGGGTGCACGCATTTCGTGGAAAGCGAGGCGGAACAGGCCATCCGCATCGCCGCCCTGGCGCCGCATCTGGTGGTCAGTTGGTGGTCCGCCGCCGACCTGCGTGGCTGGATGATCGGTTCCGCCGGACAACCACCCAACGGACAGCTGCCTAATGGACAACTCCCCAATGGACAGCCGCCCAACGGACAGCCACCCGACGGCCTTGGTGCTGAACGCTGACGTTCCGATTGCGACACTGGGACGGCACCCGTCGTGTCAATCGGAACATCAGCATTTCGCCGTCAGCGGTAGTTGTCGACCGCCGCCTTGATCTCCTTCGGCGCCCCGGTCGGCTTCGCCGGCGCCGCCGCCAGCAACCCCTGCATCGTCGCGCCGCGCGTCCGCCAGAAATCGGCGAGAATGCGAACATCCCAACCGATACAGAAATGCTTCACGCCCATCTCGATATACGGCGCCGCCTGGTCGGCATCGCCGATTTCGATCCTCGGGTGAATGCCCAGCTTCAGCGCGGTCTCGATGGTCTTCAGTTCCGCTGCCCGGACATCCGGGTGGCCGCGGCTGCCGGTCTGGCCGATCGACATCGAGTAGTCCGACCCGCCGAACTGCACCATGTCGATGCCAGGAACCGCGAGGATGGCGTCAAGGTCTTCCACGCACTCCCGCTTTTCGACCATGAGCACGACAACGGCTTCATCGAGCGCCTTGACGTAGGCCGGCGAACCGCCTTCCAAGGTCGTGCCGACGTCGCGCCGCATGCCAACGCCGGTCAGGCCAAACCCACGACGATTGCCAGGGGTTTCAGCGCGCACCGCGGCGACACAGGCCTTGGCGTCCTCCACCGTCCGCACGTCGGCGAACAGCACCGACTGGAATCCGGAACCAATCGCGCGCATCGCCTGATGGGTGTACTCGCCCTGCTCCACCTTGATCATCCCGCCAATCCCGGCGACCTCCATCGCTCGACCCAGGTTGTCCAGGTCATAGAGAGAGAACGGGGCGTATTCGGCGGTGAACTCCACATAATCGTAGTGGCCGCCAGCGGCGCCGATCAGTTCAACGAGGGTCGGCCAGCTCGATAGAATATGCGTGCCCAGGGTGGGCAGGCCGGCATCGAGTTTCTCCCGTAGGCGATTCGGGCGCATGGACGTGTTTCCTTATGGCGTTCACCCCAACTTTGACCGCCAACCCACCGCTCGGCAAGGTGGCATGATCGGGATTGGCGTCGATGCCGCATGCCGCTTCGCACAGCATGGCACGCCAACGCACCAACTTCGGATCCCGCGCAATGCCCGCGTGGGAGACGGCTGTCCCCACGGGCCGTCGATCAGCGCACATTTGGCGCAAGAACGGCGCGGCGCGCTACGCCAGGTCCAACAAGCGCCCGTATCCTGACCGCCTGGCGCTCACTTTGGCGATGCTCGACGCATGCCACATCATTGCCAGGTTGGAAGAAATCACGGGTTTGCCGAGATCGTCCTCCAGGGCCTGGATAATCTCCAGCGTTGGCATCCCGGTGCCACTCAGAAAGATCGCCTCCGCGTCCGGCCGGTCGGCCTGCTTGCCGATCGCATAAGCGCGCGCCAGGGTCTCTTCGTAGATGTTCCGCACGCCCTGCAGTCGAGCGACCGAGACGACGTCAAAGTTATGCGCTTCAAGGTGAGCACGTCCCTGCTCGGTCAAGGTCTGGTCGTAAGGCGTGGCATAGGCGACACGCCGCACGCCAAGGGATCGAAGCGCCGCCACCACGCTGGCAAACGCGGTCACGACCCGTGTCCCGGAGGCAGCTTCGAGGCGCGTCAGCAGGGCTGCCTCCGCCGCCTGACCAAGCGAATAGCTGGTCGCGGTATGCGCCATGACGATGACCTGGGGACCGACCATGGCCATCAGTCGGGTGGCTTCGTCCAAACTGGCGATCTGGCTGCGGTTGCGTTCGTCCTGGCCGGAATGGGTGCCGGCCTGTCCGCTGGCCGACATCCGCGTGAAGTGGACCGAGACGCCTGGTGGCGCGAGTGCGATTATCTCCGGCTCCACGGTGGGATTGCCTGGCGGCACCAGAAACCCGATCCGTGCTCTCCATCCCGTCATCCTGTGCCCTCCCCGACGATCATCAATGTCATGCCTACCGGCCGAAACATTGACCCATGGACGTCCCCTGATCGTCACTGCCACACATGATCCGGCAACCCGCCCCCTGCTGTTGAAGCGCGGGTTGCCGGATCACGCCAGGCGATGCCGATGAAGGCGGCGCATCGTTCACTGTTTCGCCCGATTGGAATCGCATGCTGCTCCCGGAAACGGTCGTGGCCCAGGCCCGCCGCGTCCGGAACCGCTCCGCGTATCGCGGCCGCTCAACGCCACGGCTCAACGCCACGGCTCGACGATGATCTTCGTCTGCTGCTCGGGGTTGGCGAGCGCCTCGAAGGCCCCCTTCACGCCGTCCAGACCGACCGTGTCGGTAACGAGCGCGTCGGCATCCACCTGTCCCTCGGCGATGATGCGCAACGCCTGGGCGAACTCGGCGGGCGTGTAGGCCAACACGTATTGCAGGTTCAGTTCCTTGAAGATGCCCAGCATCGGCTCCTGCCGGTCGGTCTCCATGCAAACGCCGACCACGACAACCCGCGCATCGCGCGGCGCGCCATCGAAGACCATCTGGATCATCCCCGGCACACCCACGCATTCAAAGAACAGCGCCTGCTTGAAGGGCGGTTTGGCCTCGATCAGACGCGCGACGATGCTTTCGCCGGGGACCGGAGTCTGGGGCAGGCTGGCATGAGAGCGCCAGGTCTCGAAGGGCGACGCCCCGGCGGGATCGACGACGATGTCGGCGCCCATCCGGATCGCCAGTTCCCGGCGCTTGGGCGAAAAATCGGCGGCGATAATGGGGCCGAGATGCGGGTGATCAGCCTTCTTGCGCTTCAGCGCGGCAATGACGGACAGCCCAACCGGGCCGCAGCCGATCACCATCGGGACCTCATCGCCATTGATCCGCGCCTTTTCGACGGCATGCACGCCGACGGCCAGCGGTTCGGTCAGCGCCGCGTGGGCCGGCTGGATCCCGTTTGGCACGGGGATCAGAAGCGGTTCCGACAGCAGCATCTGTTCGGCGTAACCGCCCATGTTGGTATTCGAATACCCGATGCCGCCGACCGTTTCGCCGAACAGCAGGCGCGGCACCGAACAGACATGCGTGCCCGGTTTCAGCCTGCGCTCGGTGTCCGGGCCGTAGTCGAGAATCTCGCAGCAGAACTCATGGCCGAACACGATATCGCGCGTCAGATCGACCGGCTCTCGCCCGGGGATGCGGCTGCTGAGTTCGGCGAATTTCGCGGAATGCAGGCGCGCATGCAGGTCGGTGCCGCAGATGCCGCACGCCAGCGTTTTGACCAGCACCTGCCCCTTCGCGGGCTTCAGCGCGGCGAGCGAATCGACGACGATCTCGCCATGACGGAAAATCGCGGCACGCATGGACAATCCTCCTGAGCGGTCCGCCTTGGCCGCAAGCCGGTGTGGGTTGCGGCCGACGGGACGGAGACGAGACCGTTACGCTAGAGCGGTTTCACCCTGACTGGAAACGGTAAACCGCTCTTGCTCTTTGTTTGATCGCATGATTCACGCACTGTTGCGTTCCGCTGAGCACGATCATGCTCCAGAGGCGGCCAGCCGAACCGTAAAGATGACAACGACGGATGCCGACCGCGGGCGGCGGCAGCGGACACGGTCTCGTGTCCGCGCCGGATCACTATTCCCCAGATACCTCGGGCCATCCCCTTGCCAGCGGCCCACGCGGGTGTTCATGGTTCGTGGCAGGGCGGTGCACGACACCGCCTGGCCGACAAGCAACAAACACCGAGGAGGACCGCCGATGCTTTCCCGCCGTACCCTGATCGCCAGCAGCCTGGCCGCCGGGGCCACACCGTTCGCCGGTTCCGCACAGGCGCAGGACTATCCGCGCCGCTCGCTTCAGATCATCGTCTCCGCGGCCGCCGGTGGGCCGACCGATATCGGCGCCCGCATCCTGGCCTCGATCCTGGAGAAGGACATCGGCCAGTCCGTCGTCATCGTGAACAAGCCCGGCGCCGGCGCGCAGCTTGGGCTGACGGAGTTGTCCCGTGCCCGCCCCGACGGCTACACCTTGGGAATGGTCCACATGCCCGGCACCAACACCATCATCCTGGACCCCGAGCGCAAGGCGATCTTCACGCCGGACAGCTTTATCCTGCTGGTCAACCAGGTGTTCGATGCCGGGGTGATCTGGGTGAAGGCCGACAGCCCGTTCAAAACCCTGCCCGATCTGGTGGACGCGGCGCGGAAAAGCCCGAACACGATCTCGGCCTGCACGACCGGCATCCTCAGCGACGACCATTTGGCGATCATGATGCTGGAGGAATCCGCCAACATCAAATTCCGCATCGTGCATTTCGACAGTGCGGCACAGCAGTTTACCGCCATCCTCGGCGGCCATGTCGATGTCGCGTTCGACAATGTCGGCAGCGTGCGCAAGCGGGCGATGGCGGGAGAGGTCCGCGTGCTGGCGGTGACCGACGCGCAACGCTCCAAGCTGATGCCGGACTCGCCGACGACGGCCGAACAGGGCTATCCCACGGTGGTGTCGAGCTCGACCCGTGGCGTTGCGGTGCCGAAGGGCACGCCACCCACCGTTGTCGCGTATCTGGTCGCCGCGCTGAAGAAAGCGATGGAGAATCCCGAGCATATCCGAAAGATGGAGGATGTCGGTCTGGAACTGCGCGTCATGTCCGGGGATGAATACACGCAATATTTCGCGAAATGGCACAAACAGGCACAGCATTACATCGAATGGGCGAAGAAATTTCAGTAGACGGTCTGGGGTGTGGGAGAGGTCTCCTGACTTCGGCCTCGCGGTAGTCGCACATCTCGGCATTGGAGAAAAATCTCCCCCTCCCCTTGCGGGAAGGGGCGGGGGGAGGGGTGATGGCGCACGAATATGCCGAGAACTCCCTCCCCCCAACCTTGGTCCGCGTCGCGGCCCAAGCCCGCAAGGGGAGGGGGAGTATTTTCTCCAGTGGCCGACTGCTCCAGTCGTGACTAAAGCGCGCCATCCGCCCGCAACGCCGCGATATCACCTGCCTGATAGCCCA
>CAMBXJ010000230.1 GCA_945871455.1 Asaia bogorensis | reverse complement strand
GAATTCCCCGCCAACATGTCGGGCAAACTGACGATCGAGGCCGGCGGCAAGACCTTCACGCAGAAAGTGGTGGTGCCGAAGGGCGAACCCACCAATTTCCTGACCGAAAACGAACTCCGCTCCAAGTTCGCCGGCCTCACGGACGCGGTTCTCGGAGAGGAACGCGCCGCCAAGCTTGCCGATGCGGTGCTGGGGATCGACACCACCAACGACATCGCCGGCCTGATGCGGCATTCGGCGCCGGTAACCCCGGCTCGCCTGGCGGGGGAGTAGCAAAGCCCACTTGCAACCGGGCGCGGTTGATATCATCATTAACACCTAATGACAGGAGGCTCCGATGCCCATCGTCGTAACCATCAACCGCCCCGATGTCGTCGGACTGATCGAACAGACCGCCGGCCAGTTGACCGCCGGCAACAAGACCGAAGCCGTGGCGCTCGCCATGCGCAGCCTGCTGGACCGCGAGGCCCGCAAGGGTTCGCTGTTCGGAGCGCATCCCGGCTCCGTGCGCATCGCGGACGGGTTCGATCTGGTGCACGCCGACATGGATGACCCGTCCGACGCCGAATCCGGTCGCGAAATCGACCGGTGACCCGCGCGTACCTGCTGGACACGCATATCGCGCTCTGGCTGGACAGCGGGGATACCAAGCTGCGCCGCTCCACCCGCGATCTGATCGACCGGTGCTGGCTTGATAACGGCGTCATCATGCTCAGCGCCGTCACGGCCTGGGAAATCGGCGTTGTGGTGGAGCGTGGGAAGATCACCCTGGATCTTCCGCCGCATGCGTGGGTCAAGCGATTTCTGCTCCAGCCCGGGGTGCAGGGCGTGCCGCTGCACCCTGACGTTGCCGCTCGCACCGGCGCCCTGACCGACCTGGCGCATCGCGACCCGGGCGATCGACTGCTGGTCGCCACGGCCATCGACCTCGGCTGCCCGCTGATCACCTATGACGACCGTATCGTCGGATTTGCCAGGGAGCACGGAAGCCGATACGGGCTGCTGGTCGAACAATAACCGTCCCGAGGAAAGCGCCATCCCATGCCGACCTTCAAATCCCAGGCCCTGTACAACGTCGCCCACCTGATTTCTCGCCGCATGGGCAGCGAGGACGCCGAAGCGGTGGAGGTCGCCGACCACCTGGTGCGCGCCAACCTGGCCGGGCATGACAGCCACGGCGTGGGCATGCTGCCGACCTATGTGCGGGTGTTCCAGGAAGGCCTGCTGGTGCCGAACCAGACACCGGAGATTGTCGTCGATACGGGTGCCCTGCTGGTTGTGGATGCGCGCCGTGGCTACGGTCAGCGCATGGCCGCCAACGCCGTGCGCGCCGCGATCGAGCGTGCCAAGCAGGTCGGCGCCTGCGTGCTGGCGTTGCGCAACGCCTCTCATATCGGGCGCATCGGCACCTATGCCGAACTCGCGACCCGCGCCGGCTGCGTTTTCACCGCCTTCGTCAATGTGGCCGACCACCGCGACGCCCAGGCCACATGGGGCGCCGCGGAGCCTCGGCTGGGCACCAACCCGTTCTGCGCCGCGGTGCCGGGCGAGGACGGGCCCGCCGTGATGCTGGACATGGCAACCACCACCATTGCCGCCGGCAAGGCGCGCGTGGCCTTCAACAAGGGCGTGCCGGTGGCCGATGGTTGCCTGATCGATTCGGCGGGCAATCCCACCAACGATCCCACCGAGTTCATCCGCGACAAGCGCGGCGCGCTGCGGGCGTTCGGCACGCACAAGGGCTCCGGCATGGCCGTAATGTGCGAACTGATGGCGAGCGCGATCGCCGGCGGCCAGGGTGCGTCCGATCTGGATATGATCAAGGGCGGCGTGCTGAACTCCATGCTGGCAACGATCGTGGACGTGTCGCAGTTGGGCGACCCGGTCCAGATCGCGCGCGATATCGCGGCGACCAAGGCGCATATCAAGTCGGCCCGCCCGGCCCCGGGCTTCGATGAGGTGCTGGTCCCGGGTGAGCCCGAGCGTCGCTACGCCGAACAGCGGTTGGCGAAAGGGATCGAGGTGGATGACACGACCTGGCGCGACATCCGCGAGGCGGCCGGGAAGCTGGGCATTACGGACGCGGAGTTCGACCAGGCGGTGGGGTCCAATCAGGCCTGAGCGCCAGTGGCGAACCGCCGCGGCAGCCGATGGAATCTCAGGTCTGCGTGAGCGGATCGCGGTCACCGTCAAAGCGCAGTCGTTCGCGTTATACCAACCGGCCGAAACAATAACCCGCTGGCCAGCAACTCCGTCATGGCGGCCGCAGGGCCGCCATCCCCGACTTTTGTGGCTGCAGCTTGGGAAAATCGTGGATGCCGGCCTGCGCCGGCATGACGGGGTTGCGCGGACCAGAGAGTGAATCATTCGGCCAGTTGGTATTATACAGTCTCGGCCTGATCGTCGGGTCTCTTTTACGCCGTTGGTGCCCACGGTCGAGGCGTGCTCGCCTTGACCAACGCGCCGATCGAGCCGTCTTGCGCCCGACCTGCCCGCCGTATCTGAACGAAAGATGTAGCGACCCACGGCGACCCTGGCGCTGGCCGACGGGCTTGGTTGCACGTCGCGGTCCTTCGGGCGCGATGTCCTCATCCGGTCACCACGGACGCAGGCGCTTGGCCTGTCCCATCGCAACCCACCTTGACACATGACTTCCCTCTGGCGCTGCATCCGGTTCAAACTGCGACCAGTCGGGAGGACAGACGCATGGATCTCACCAGTTTCCGCGCCAGCACGCACCATGAACAGCCGCCACCGACCCTGAGCCTCGCCCTGCAGACGCTCTGGTGGGACGCCAGAGGCGATTGGACCCAGGCGCATGAGTGTGCGCAAAAGGACGAAACCCCGACCGGCTCACGCGTGCACGCCTATCTGCATCGGGTCGAGGGCGATCTGCGCAATGCCGGCTACTGGTACAACCGCGCGGGGCGGGAGCCGTCAACCGCTCCCCTGGCGGACGAATGGCAGGCCCTGGCAACCGAATTGCTGGGCGATCAACCGGGCTGAACCGCCAGCCACGCTTCCGCCCCCGACGGCATGCCGATAGCCGCCGGCGGACTGCCCGTGCAACACCTGCCAGGTCGTTTCTTGACGATGTCAGTTGCATGGCCCCCGATGTCCTGACGTCATCGGTCAACCTACCCGGCCGGCCCGCGCGCGCACGTTCGGTCCCGGCTGCCGGCTTGTCGTTTTGACGCCGATTACGACGTCCGCACCCTTCGTTTGACGGTTCTTTAGCCGCGTCCTTGACGCGCGATCTGGTCAGACACTCCCCGGCGCGAATGGGCGCCCGAAAGGGGAGATACCATGAACCGACATTGAAACATCCCAAGGCGCTAGCCCGCCAAACCAGGCGTCCCCACAGCCCGTATTCCGGCCAGGTCCGATCCTTCGGGAGACGGACCGCCCGATACCAAGATCATAGGATCACCTATGCCACTCAGCACCAATCCCGCGTCCTATTGGACGCAAGTTGCGTTGGAAGCCAATCGCTCCGACTTCTCAGCGCCGCCGATGGTCAAGGCACTCCAGGAGAACGGCGGTCCAACACGCAGTTCCCGGGCGCTCGCGATCGTTCATCTGGCGATGCACGATGCGTATTTCTCGATCCTTGGCACCACGTCGCCCTGGTTGCCGAACCTGAACGCGCCGGCGGCGGCGCAGGACCCGGAAGCGGCCATGGCGGCAGCGGCGGATGCGGCGCTTCGCGCGTTGTATCGCGCACCGGCTCAGACTGCCGCGTTCGACCAGGCCTACAGCGTGTTTCGGGCCAACCATCCGATGCCGTCCGATTCCGAAGCATGGGGCCGCCATGTTGCCGAGCGGGTCGTCAATGACCGCACCGGCGACGACATGTTCACCGGTGACGCAAGAATTGATTCGTCGGCGCCGTATCGCCATCGCGCGGACCCCTACGATCCAAAACAGCGGGCTCACGGTCTGCTCTGGGGCAATTGCCGGCCGTTCGCTGTGCCGCGGATTGACTTGCTGCCGCCACCCGGATGGCGACCGGACGGGTTCGACACCAATCCCTGGTACGAAACGGAATGGCTCCAGGTCCGCAACCTGGGCGCTCGGGTCATACACACCCGCGATCCGGACGAGACGGTTGCCGGCATTTTCTGGGCCTATGACGGAGCCGACAGCATTGGCACGCCACCCAGGCTGTATGCGCAGATTTGCCTGCAAATCCTCGACGCCACCGCGCTGGCAAAGCCCGGCATGGTCGAGACCCAGGATTATGTCCGCCTGCTGGCACTGATCACCACGGCCATGGCGGATGCCGGAATTCAGGCCTGGCACTGGAAATACGAGTACGACCTGTGGCGTCCGGTCGTCGGGATCCGGGAAGCCGATCCCAGTTTCGGACCAGGCACATCGACGCCCGGCAAGGCGGGGAAGACGCTGATCGAGTGGGAGCCGTTGGGTGCGCCGCGAACCAACCGGGGGTCACGCGGGACGCCGCCATTCCCCGCCTATCCGTCCGGCCATGCGACCTTCGGGTCGGCCGCGTTCCACACGATCCGCTTCTACTTGGAACAGCGCGGTCTGGCTTACCCTTGTCCCGAAGAACAGCCCGACACCATCGCCTTCGAATTCGAATCGGATGAGTTGAACGGCATCAACATCGATCCCGATGGCGGTATCAGGCCGCGCCATCTGCGCAAGTTCAACTCGCTGTGGGAAGCGACGGTCGAGAATTCGGTCAGCCGGGTCTTCCTCGGCGTGCACTGGCAGTTCGACGGAATCAGTCAGACGGACGGCGCGGGAGGAGCGCAGCACGGCGTTCCCCAGACTCCGGCCGAACTCGGGCCGGTCGGTGGCGTCTGGCTGGGGCGGGAAATCGCACGCCAGCTCAAAGCCGGAGGTCTCGTCCACCAGCCCTGATCCATCCTGGAGATGGTGTCGCGGTCTGACAGGTCCGCGACACCGCATGTTGCCATCGGTCCACGCACCCGTGCCGGGGCCCCGCGTGTCAAAGGCCCGGTCGGGGGTGCACGGAAGACGTGAAAGACAACAACGAACCGACCAAGGAGATCGTACAATGTCACAAACCCAACCCACCGCCGCGACCGCTCCCGCTACGGTCACCCTGCCGGGATTTCTGCTCGCTCGCCTGCGGGAGCCCAGCACATGGGCCGCCATCGCGGCCCTGCTGGTCGCATTCCACGGGCCGCTCGCCCAGGGCGTCACCGAGAACATCACGACCATCGGCATCGCGATCGCCGGGCTGCTCGGTATACTGCTCGGGGAACAGACGTCGAGCTAGACCGGCTTGCCGGGGACGGGAAAACCTTGACCTATCTCAGGCCACCCCGACATAGTCCAACCCATGGCAACGGTGTATAGGCAGGCACGAATTATCGGCCCGGCGGCCCAATCGGCCCCGGGACCATACGCCTGACCTGAACCTCCAGCGCGGCTCCGGCCGCTCGGACACGCCATGAACGACGCACCCCCTAACGACCCTTCAGCCGACGCCAATCGCGATTACCGCGACACCGTCTTCCTGCCGAAGACCAACTTCCCCATGCGCGGCGACCTGCCCAAGAAGGAACCCGCGATCCTGGCCCGCTGGGACGCGATCGATCTGTGGAGCAAGCTGCGCGAGGCCTCCAAGGGCCGGCCGCAATTCATCCTGCATGACGGCCCGCCCTATGCGAACGGCAACCTGCATATCGGCACGGCGCTGAACAAGATCATGAAGGACGTGGTCAACCGCACGCGCCAGATGGCCGGCTACGACGCCAACTACATCCCCGGCTGGGACTGTCACGGCCTGCCGATCGAATGGAAGATCGAGGAAGAATACCGCTCCAAGAAGAAAGACAAGGACGCGGTCCCCGTTCTGCAATTCCGCGCGGAATGCCGCGCGTATGCCGCGCATTGGATGGGGGTGCAGGCGAAGGAGTTCCGGCGGCTCGGCGTCGAGGGCGCCTGGAAAGAGCGCTACGCGACGATGGACCATCCGTCCGAGGCCGCGATCGCCAACGAGATCTGCAAGTTCCTGCTGAACGGCGCGCTGAACCGCGGGCTGCGTCCGGTCATGTGGTCTCCCGTGGAAAAGACCGCGCTGGCCGAGGCGGAGATCGAGTATCACGACCATACCTCCACCACGATCTGGGTGCGGTTTCCGATCGTGCACGCCGTCGGGCCGGAACTGCGGGACGCGGCGGTGGTGATCTGGACCACGACGCCCTGGACCATGCCCGGCAACCGCGCCATCGCCGCGGGGGCGGAGTTCGACTACGCCCTGATGCGGGTGGACGGCGTGGAAGATGGATCCCTCGCGCGCGTGGGGGAGAAACTGCTGGTCGCGCTGCCATTGCTGCCGCAATTCTGCAAGGACACCGGCATCGCGATGCATCACCTGATGCATGTGTTCAAGGGCCAGTCCCTCGCCGGCACGATCTGTGCCCATCCCTTGCGCGGCCACGGCTACGAACAGGACACCCCGGTCCTGCTGGCCGATTTCGTCACGACGGAGGCCGGCACCGGTTTCGTTCACATCGCCCCGGGTCATGGTGAGGACGACTTTGTCCTCGGGCGAGCGAACAATCTGGATATCCCAGAGACCGTCGGCGATGACGGGACGTTCAATGCCTGGGTGCCGCTGTTTGCGGGCGCGCATGTCTACAATGCGGCCGATCCGGTCTGTGAGGCTCTGACCACGGCCGGCACCCTGGTGGCGCGTGGCAAGCTGGTGCACTCCTACCCGCATTCCTGGCGGTCCAAGGCGCCGCTGATCTTCCGTGCCACGCCGCAATGGTTCATCCGCATGGACGGGCCGGAGCGCATCCGGGAGAAAGCCCTGCGCGCCCTGGATGCCACGCAGTTCGTCCCCGACCAGGGCCGCAACCGTATCGGCTCCATGGTTGCCGCTCGGCCGGACTGGTGCATCAGCCGCCAGCGAGCCTGGGGCGTGCCGATCGCCGTGTTCGTGGAGAAACAATCCGGCGAACCGTTGCGCGATCCCACCGTCGTCGCGCGCATCGTCGATGCGTTCAAGACCGAGGGCGCCGACGCCTGGTATTCGTCCCCCGCGTCGCGCTTCCTGGGCAA
>CAMBXJ010000229.1 GCA_945871455.1 Asaia bogorensis | reverse complement strand
CGAATCCGGTCATGGCGGCATGCCGGCCATGGATACGCCCGGGCCGTGGCCCAGGCGGCGCGGCGTGGCAAACCGGCATCCAAGGGGAGGCCACATGGCGGGACGGCCGCCCCCGCGTCGGATTCTGGGAAATAGCTTATTTTCAACGGATTGAAACGTCCCGCCAGGTGGTCGCAGCGATATCGGGGGAGCCAGCCGCGTCCCGCGGTGCTGAGGTAGTCCCGCGCGTTCCAGCCGCCAGGGACGCGGTCGTCGGGAATGCCGCCAAAGGGGTGCCGGCGCTGCAGGTTCATTTTTTGTTCTAACCGAGGCGCCTCCGTATGGCAAGAAGATCGCCCGGTCAACTTCTCATCTGTAGGTAGGAGCGTCTCCTGACCCGTTGATTTCAAGTGGTTTGTACGAAGATTAGGCATGGGTTAACGCGGCGGAGCATGCGTCGCTAGCGGACGCCGGCGCGCTTTTTTCGGCGGTTCCGACAATGGGTCAGGAATCGCCTCTAGCGTCCTGCGACCACGCCAGATTGTCGCCTTTCCCTGGCTCCTCGGGGACCGGCCTCCTGGCGAGCATTCATTGCATATTCGGGTGACTCAGGGCGGTTTTTATTACGGAACCATGCGAAAAACCCTGGGTTTCATTCCGGATAGGCGCGGTTAACCGTCCGGCAAATCCGCCCAGAATTTGTGCGCTGCCGCCTAATTTCGAGGCGCATCTATCCCAGAGTCACGCAAACTGTCGCACCCGTCCCAACACTCCCGAGCCACCGGATGCTCGGCCCCATCCGGCCAACCCGCGCCCAAACGACAATGGGGCGACCTCCCAGGGGGGCGACCTCCCAGGGGGGCAACCTCTCAGGGGGGGCCATATCGAGGGCCGAACCTCCATGGCCGGATCGCCCAGCCCTACCCCTCGGCTTCAGGCTCCCGGAAATAGGCCTCGACCGATCCGGTGGCCTTGATCGCCAGCGGCATGCCACGGCGATCGACGGTCTTGCCGACCGCCATGCGAACCCAGCCCTCGCTGATGCAATATTCCTCGACATTGGTCTTCTCGACCCCTTTGAACCGGATGCCGATGCCGCGGCGCAGAACCGCTTCGTCATAGAACGGGCTGGTGGGGTTGTTGGACAGGCGGTCGGGCGGGGTGTCGGTCATGGGTGTTCCTCGGTCAACGCAATCTTCGATCGCCTGATAACGGTCCGCGCGCCGCACGCCAAATGCCGTTCCACCGGTGGCCCATCCCGCCACCGCCTCTGGACGTCATCCGCGCAACCTTGCACGCTCCTTCCCCTCACGGGAGGAACCAAAACCATGCTGCTCGGCATTCACCTGCCCCATATCGGCCGCAAGGCCGGCCCCGCGTCCATCCGCCGCTCCGCCGTCCAGGCCGAGGAACTCGGTTTCGCCGATGTCTGGGTCAGCGAGCACATCATCGTGCCGAAAGACGGCGGCTATCCGCCATCGCCGAATTTCTGGGACCCGGTGCTTACGCTTACCTGGGCGGCCTCCGCCACCAGCCGCGTCCGCCTGGGCACATCCGTCCTGGTGCTGCCGATGCGCCATCCGCTGCCGCTGGCGAAGGAACTGGCGACATTGCAGAATCTGTCGGAGGGACGGTTGATCCTGGGCGCCGGCGTGGGCTGGCTGGAAGCCGAGTTCGACGCCCTGGGCGTGCCGTTCAAGGAACGCGGCCGGCGTATGGATGAAGGCATCGCCCTGATGCGCGCGGTCTGGACCCAGGACCCCGTCAGCTTCGAATGCAAATGGATCGACGCCAAGGTCGAGAACATGCGATCTCAGCCGCAGCCGATCGTGCCGATCCCGATCTGGATCGGCGGATCGTCGGATGCCGCGATCAAGCGCGCCTGCCGCCTGGATGGCTGGCATGGCAGCCGGGTGAAACCAGAAAATGCCGCCGAGGTCGTCAAACGGTTCCGCGCCGAGCGGCCGGAGGAGAGCTTCACGATCTCTTTGCGGATTACCTGCAATGGGAACAATGTCGATGAAACCCGGGCCGCCCTGGCCGCCTACAAGGAAGCCGGCGTGCAGCATGTGCTGGCCGCGCCGGAAGATCGCGACATCGATACGTACTTGAAAACGACAGAGCGGTTCTGGAAGGCGGGGCAGGGGTTGTAAAAGCCATCAGCGGCAACAACGAAGGAATACACGCCATGAAGATCGATGACGTTTCTCTGACCATATTCACCTGGGACGGCATCCCGTCCACGATCTACCATCAGGGCTCGGTGGCATCGTCTTCCAGCAATCTCGGCCTGCTGCGGATCCACACCGATGCCGGGCTGGAGGGCCACGCCTTCCTCGGGTCCGCATCCAATCCGGGATCCATGGACGGGGCGCAATTGATCCGGTCCTTGAAACCCATGCTGATGGGCCAGAATCCGCTGGAGCGCGAACGGATCCACGCCGCCATGCGTCTGGTCAGCCGCACTGTCAGCTATCGGACCGTCGGTGCCGTCGATACGGCGCTGTGGGACCTGGCGGGCAAGATCGCCGGGCTGCCGGTGCACGCGTTGATGGGCACTTGCCGGAATTCGATCCCGGCCTATGCCAGTTCGCAGGTGCTGCCCGACGCCGCCGCCTATGTCGATCAGGCGCAGGAATTCAAGTCCAAGGGCTGGCAGGCATACAAGATCCATCCGCCGCGCGACCCCGACCACGACATCAAGGTCTGCGTCGCCGTGCGCAAGGCGGTGGGCGACGACTACCGGATCATGCTCGATTCAACCTGGTCGTATGGCTACACCGACGCGCTGCGGGTCGGCCGAGCGATCGAGGAGATGAAGTATTATTGGTATGAAGACCCGCTGGCGGACGAGGACATCTACAACTACGTCAAGCTGCGGGAGAAACTGGATATTCCGATCATGGCCACGGAATACCCGGCCGGCGGTCTGGACACCTACCCGATCTGGCTGACCGAGAAAGCCACCGACTATCTGCGCGGCGACATCCCGAACAAGGGCGGCCTGACCACCATGCTGAAAACCGCGCATCTGGCCGAGGCGTTCGGGCTGCGCTACGAGGTGCACCACTCCGGCAATTCTTTGAATAACCTGGCGAACCTGCATCTGTGCATGGCGATCCGCAACACCACGATGTGGGAGGTGCTGCTGCCGGACGGGGCGCATAAATACGGCATGCTGAACGACCTGGAGATCGACAAGGACGGCATGATGCACGCGCCAACCGCGCCGGGCATCGGCGGCGAGATCGATTTCGAACTGATCAAGCGCAAGACGGAGGCTGTGCTGCGTTAGGCGACTTGCAGAAGCAAAGGCTCTCATACCCACTGACCTATGGGTGGAAGCTGTCATTGCGAGCACAGCGAAGCAATCCAGGGGCTTGGCACGATCCTGTTGGTTGCCCTGGATTGCTTCGCTGCGCGCGCAATGACAGCTTCCGTTGTGCGATGGGTCACTGGATTGGCACAATAGCGCGATGTTTTGAAAGTGCGTGGCTTCGGTCTGCTTGGCGACCCAAATCACCGGTGGTGGTGCCGTGACCTCGTTTCTTCGTGTCCTTCTTGGCTACCATGAAAATAGACCCCCAGAATTCGAAAAAGCGGCGGAAATGACCCATCGGCGCCCACCGTACCGTCATTGGCAGGCTTGACCCGGAAACCCGTCCCCTGCCGTGAAGCCCGGTATTGGCGATATGGGTGGGCCATCAGTCATTGTTTCGGACGGCTGGTATCCCATGAAAAAGGCCGGAGCGCGAACGCTCCGGCCTGATCCGTCAAGGCAGCCCACTTCGGGAAGATCAGAACTTCAGCACGATGTCCGCGCCGATGGTGAAGGAGTCCTTCGTCTGGCTCGCCGGGTTGCCACCGTTGGTGTTGAACGGCTTGTTGCCGGTATAGGCATGATCCCACCGGATTTCCGGCCGGATCATCAGGCCGGCGATCGGGGCCGGCACGTCCGGCTTATACGTCACGCCCAAAGTCAGAGACCCGTAAGTGGTGCTCGGCCCGCCCGCGCCGTAGACCGCGGCCTTCAGCGGCAGGGCCTGCTGGAAGCGCACCGGGTCGGCGGGACCCGCGAAGGACGCCACGAAGTAGTTGTTGTCGTCACGCCAGACTTCGGCGCGTGCGTTCAGGGTCAGCGTGTCGGACAATGCGTATGACGCGTATTGCACCACGCCGAAGCCGTTCACGGGCTTGTTGACATAGCCGTAGGCGTCGCGAACCCAGTTGAATTCGGTAACCAATGTCAGCGCATCGGTTGCCTTGTAGGTGATCAGGATGTCGTTATAGGATCGCCATTTGCTGTTGGCGTTGATGCCAAGCGGGGCGAGGAAGCGGGATGCGTTTTCCGGACCGAAATGCGTCAGGGCGAGGACCGTGAGCTTGCCTTCCATCAGGTTCAGCCCGAAACCGGCGATACCGCCAAGCGCGCTGTTGTTCTCGCCCAAGGGCCCGAAGGTTGTGTTGGCGCCGGTATCGACACCGGCATAGATGTCCAACATGTCGGAAACATGGGCAACCGCCAGCATGCCGGTATGCTTGAACGGCAGCCCGAACTGGAACGTGTAGGAGTGGGAGTAGAACAGGTTGGTGGCCGGATCGATCGTCTCGAAACCCAACGGCGTCGAGTACAGGCCGGCTTTCAGGTCAAGTCCGCCAGAGAATATCGGCAGGCGCATGACTGCATTGGCCTCCACGATATCGAACGTGTTGCGCGACGTCGGCAGGGCATTGTTGAAGATGCCCATGAACTGCGTGTAGCGCGCATCAGCGCCATACATGCCCTGGAGTTTGAAGCCCCATTGGAACTCCTTGTTCTCTGGGTCGATCGGCTTCGCGGCGGTCAGCAGGATCTGGTTCAGCATGAACTGGTTGGCGCGGTCGGTGATCGTCTGACCGAAATTCATGCCGGAATTCGGGCGATACGGGTTGCCGATGACACCGCCTTGAATCTGGGCCGAAAGGCTGATGCCGTCGATGACGAGCCCGCTGTATTTCTCTTCCGCGGCGGGTGCCGCCGCGGGCGCGGGGGCTGGGCTTTGTGCCATGGCCGGTGCGCCGACCGCCGCGATGGCCGCGGCGAGCACGGATGTGGGCCATATCCTGGGATGACGCTTCATGGAAACTCTTCCGTCTGTTCTTGTTTGCGAGAGGCCGGTTCGAACCGGGACGCTGACAGGGCGCCCCGGTTCGGCCGTGGCCAGATCAAGTCTTGCGATCAGAATATCTGTTCGCCGTGCAGGACGATATCGAGTCCCTCGCGCTCCTCTTCTTCCGCCACCCGCAGGCCGACCAGGGCCTTGGTGATCATCAGCAGAATAAGCGTCATGACCCCCGTGTAGACGACCGTCGCGACGACACCGATCGCCTGCAGCTTGAGCTGCTCGATGCCACCAGAGATGCCATCAGGCGCCGCGTCCGTGGCGGAAAGCGCGGCATAGGCGAACACGCCGGTCAGCAGGGCGCCGACGATCCCGCCAACCCCGTGCACGCCAAACGCATCCAGGCTGTCGTCGTAGCCAAGCATGTGCTTAAGGCTGGTTGCCGCCCAGAAACACACGATGCCGGCGACAAGACCGATGATGATCGCCGAACCCGGCAGCACGTAACCGGAAGCCGGGGTAATCGCGACCAGGCCCGCCACCGCGCCGGAAATGACGCCCAGAACGGAAGGTTTGCCCTTGGTAATCCATTCCGCGAACATCCAGCCCAGGGCCGCCGCGGCCGTCGCGATCTGCGTCACCGCCATCGCCATGCCGGCTCGACCGCCGGCGCTGAGCGCGGAACCTGCGTTGAAGCCGAACCAACCGACCCACAGCATCGCCGCGCCAATGACCGCATAGGACAGGTTGTAGGGCGCCATGTTGTTCGTGCCGTAGCCGTTGCGCTTGCCGAGTACCAGGGCGCAAACGAGACCCGCGATGCCGGCGTTGATGTGAACGACAGTGCCGCCCGCGAAGTCCAGCACGCCAAGGCCGAACATCCAGCCTGTCGGCGCCCATACCCAGTGCGCGACCGGCGCGTAGACGAACAGCGACCACAGCACCATGAAGATGCACATCGCCGAGAACTTCATGCGATCGGCGAAGGCGCCCGCGATCAACGCTGGCGTAATGATCGCGAACGTCATCTGGAACATCATGAAGACGGATTCGGGAATGGTTGTGGCAATGGCGCCGTCCGTGCCCGCACCCAGCACGAAGACCTGGTCAACGCCCTTGACGATGTTGCCGCCGATGCCGCTCAACAGAAAGCGCGAGAAGTCGCCGATATAGGCATTGCCGTTGGTGAAGGCGAGGCTGTAGCCGGCCACCATCCAGACCACCGTGACCAGGCAGCAGATGGTGAAGGACTGCATCATGGTCGCGAGGACGTTCTTCTTGCGGACCATACCCGCATAGAACAACGCCAGGCCGGGAATGGTCATCATCAGCACCAATGCGGTGCTGGTCAGCATCCAGGCGGTATCGCCGGTATCGATCTTCGGGGGGGCGTCGGCGAATGCCGGTGCCGCGACCAGAAGAGCCGGCAGCAAAGCGCCCAATCCCCAATTCAGGCGGGGTCTCATCATCGGTGCTGTTTCCCTTGATTTGTTGGATTAGAGCGCTTCGGTATCGGTTTCGCCCGTTCGGATCCGCATCGCCCGCGCAATGTCGAGGACGAAGATCTTGCCGTCGCCGATCTTGCCGGTGTGGGCGGATTTCGCGATTGCCTCGATCACGGAGTCGGCGAGATCGTCTGAGACAACGACCTCTATCTTGATCTTCGGCAGGAAGCTGACGTGATATTCCGCTCCGCGATAGATCTCGGTTTGGCCTTTTTGTCGGCCGAAACCTTTGACCTCGGATACCGTCAATCCCTGCACGCCCAGCGGGGTCAGGGCTTCACGCACATCGTCCAGCTTGAACGGCTTGATGATGGCCATAATCAGTTTCATATCGGCGTGTCCTGCATTGCCTTTCTCCGGGCCACCGCATTTTGAGATTTGGTGGGTCAGGCAAGCATTATTCAACAACCGTGCCAAAGAGGAAAAATCAATGATTACAAGGAGGATAGGCAACGTAGGGCATGGGGTGTCACAAAAAAGCCCAATGGTTGGGCGATTGCTTAAAAGTATTGCAGGTCGGTTGGACGCAGGG
>CAMBXJ010000228.1 GCA_945871455.1 Asaia bogorensis | reverse complement strand
CGAATCCGACCAGTAATTATAGGGCAGGACCACCCCGTGATGGGCGTTCCCCACCCAATCCATCAGGCGCAGGGTCGCATAGGCGATCGGGGAATTGCGCCGGTGGTCCTTCAGAACCACCGCCAACCGGGCGACGCGCTTGGCCTCTCGCAGCAGGATGGTGGGATCATCGGTGTGGTGCAGCACATCGACGAACATCACCACGTCGAATGACCGGTCGGCGAAGGGCAGGTGCACCCCGTCGAATTCCTGGACCGGGACCTTGGTGTCCGGCCGCACCATCACATCGACCCCGGTGACCGAAAGCTCCGCCCGATGTTGCTGGAGCAAGGCCGCGATCGTCCCGTCGCCGCACCCGACATCCAGAACATCGCGCGTCCCCGTGGGAATCGCGCTGGCGATCGCCTCGGCCAGCACGCGCACGCGCCGCTTGAACACCAATTGCCCATGCAGGGCACCCACTGGATTCATGCCAGTTCCTCTCCGAATTCCGCGGTCCATCGTCTGCCTAACCAATCGCTGCGTTATGGTTACGCGCCCCCCGGCCTTATGCCAATTGGCACTGAATTTGCGGTGAACCGAACGGTCGGTATAGTTCCACCGATCGAGACAGTGGAGAAAAAATATGCTTGCCCCGAAGGCCCCATCCTGGGTGGCCGAATTTCGTGCCTTCGTCATGCGCGGCAACGTCGTGGACCTTGCGGTCGGTATCATCATCGGCGCCGCGTTCACCGGTGTCGTGGGCAGTCTGGTCAAGGACGTGTTCAATCCGGTGCTGGGTATTCTCACCGGCGGGGTCGATTTCTCCAATGTGTTTTTCGCGCTGAACGGCCAGACCTATGCCAACCTGGACGATGCGAAAAAGGCCGGGGCACCGACCGTCAATGTCGGTCTGTTCATCAATGCGATCATTCAGTTCGTGATCGTCAGCTTCGCGGTGTTCTGGCTGGTGAAGGTGCTGACCCGACTGCAGGTGCGGGAGGACGCCAAGGCCGCCGCGCCCCCAGCCCCCAGCAAGACCGAGGTCCTTCTCGGCGAAATTCGCGACCTGCTGAAGGCGAAAACACCTTGACACCGGCCTGACCAAGCCATTCCGGCGGGGGATCGTCGTCACCAGGGAGCCACCAGGGGCTTGCCGCACCGGGGATATCCGCGCCAGGATCGCCCCTGGATCGGTGGGAGAGTGTGTGATGCAGTTCGGATGGCTGACCTTGGCCCTGTCGCCGTCCCCCGCGGAAGATGCCATTCGCATCGACCAGCAGATCGACCAGGTCTGCTTCGCCGAGAAACTGGGCTTCGCCGATGTCTGGCTGACCGAGCATTATTTCACCGGCGAAAGCGTCTACAACGACGCGCTGCTGTTCGCCGCCGCGCTCTGCATGCGGACCGAGCGCATCCGCATCGGCTTCGCGGTCGTGCAGATGCCGTTCCATCATCCGGTCCGTCTCGCCGTGCAACTGGCGCTGCTGGACAACCTCAGCAAAGGCCGGATCGATGTCGGGGTCGGCAAGGGCACCGTCTATAATGAGTATGAATTCGTCGGCCACGGACTGCGCAGCGACGACAGCCGCGAGCGCATGGAGGAATCGATCGACATCCTGCAACGCGCCTGGCAGGAAGCGCCGCTCACCTACGAAGGCAAATATTACAAGGTCCATGTCCCGGAAATCCGGCCCCGGCCCATCCAGCTTCCAGGGCCACCGCTGTGGCGCAGTGTGATTTCCCCCGGATCGTTCACCGATTGCGGTCGCCGCGGGATTCCCATTCTGACCTCCCGGCTACCGGTGGGGCGCATCAAGGAGCGGTGGCAGCTTTACGCGGCCGGGCTGGAAGCGGGCGGTCACGACGAGGCAACCCGCACGCGTCTGCTGGCGCAAAGCGCGCTCTGGCGCAATGTCTATGTCGCGGATTCAGATGCCCAGGCCGAGGATGAGCTGTCGGACCTGCTGCTGCACACACGGTCCCACATGATGCATGTCCGGGACGCGCATAATCCCGCCGATTTCCGGGTCGACCCGATCAATCTGAACGCCTGGACCAACCCGTCGGTGGGTGATCCCGAGGCCCTGGCGTTCATGCTGGAAAGCGGGTGTCTCTACGGGTCCCCGGCCCGGGTCCGCGAGCAGGTGGCGGAATTGCGCGATGTCGGGGTGCGGCATCTGCTCTGCCAGACCGGCTTCGGCGACATGAGCCATGCCGCCAACATGGCATCGATGCGCCGGTTCGGAGAGCAGGTCATGCCAGCATTCCAGGATACGCCCTGAACCAGGCGACCAATCACATTTTTGACAGGAGCGGGCGGTGCAACTCGGCGTGTTCATCCCGATCGGCAACAATGGCTGGCTGATTTCCACCACGTCCCCGCAATACAAGCCGAGCTTCGAGCTGAACCGGACGGTTGTGCGGACGGCGGAGGCTTATGGGTTCGACTTCGCGCTGTCGATGATCAAACTGCACGGCTTCGGCGGCAAATCGGAATTCTGGGACTACAATCTGGAATCCTTCACCCTGATGGCCGGCCTGGCCGCGGTGACCGAGCGGATCAAGCTGTTCGCCACCTGCGCCGTGCTGACGATGCCGCCGCCACTGACCGCGCGCATGGCGGTGACGATCGACAGCATCTCCAAGGGGCGGTTTGGCATCAACATCGTGTCCGGCTGGCAGCGCCGGGAATACGCGCAGATGGGGATCTGGCCGGGATCGGAGCATTATCGCCGCCGCTACGAATATTGCACCGAATACGTGACCATCATGCAGCAGCTTTGGGAAACCGGCCGATCCGATTTCAAGGGCGACTTCTTCCAGATGGACGATTGCCGGTGCCTGCCGCTGCCGACCGCAAAAGTTTCCATCATCTGCGCGGCCCAGAGCGATGCCGGCACGCGCTATGCCGCACAACATGCCGACTACAATTTCTGCTCCAGCTTCGGGGTGAACATGCCCGAAGCGGTTGGCCAAAGCGTGTCCCGCCTGGTGGCCGCGACCAAGGAGACCGGACGCACCTGCAACGCGTTGGTGTCGATCATGGTGATCGCCGACGAAACCGACGCGGCGGCCATGGCAAAGTGGGAGCACTACAAGGATGGGATCGACCTGGAGGCGATCGCCTGGCGGGAAGCGCAGGCCGAGGACGACCCGACTCGCGATCCGTTTGCCGGCCCTAACAAGCGCAAGACCTTCGGGACCCAGCGTTTACCGTCGGTGGGCGGCGTCCTGGTTGGATCCTACGCGTCGATAGCGGGCATGCTGGACGAGTTGGGTTCGATCCAGGGGGTGGACGGGGTGATGCTGAGCTTCGACGAATTCGTGACGGGGATCGATAATTTCGGACGTTATGTGCTGCCGCTGATGACGTGTCGGCAAGCGCTGGTCGGGGCTGGCTGAAGCGGATTCAGGTCGCCTGGAACCGCTTTTGATCTTCAACGCAGACCGGTGCGTTGGATTACCGCATGGGTCTTTCGTTCCGCGCGGTCATGCGTTCGGGAGCGCTTGTACAGCAAAGAGGGCGGATGTGCCTCCGCCCTTTCGCGATCGTCACCCAGGCGGATTGCTCAATCCTCCGTCGTATCGTCTTGCACCTTGTCCTGCACCGGGCCGCTGTCGAGACCCTTCGCGCCGGGATCGCGGTCGATCAATTCGATGACCGCCATATCGGCCGCATCACCATAGCGGATTCCAGCCTTCAGAACGCGGGTATAGCCACCCGCCCGAGTCCGGTAGCGTTCGGCCAATGTGCCGAACAGCTTGCCGACGATGACATCGTCACGAAGTTCGGCATAGGCCAACCGCCGGTTCGCGAGGCCACCCTTCTTGCCCAGGGTGATCAGCTTTTCCGCCACCGGCCGAAGCTCCTTCGCTTTGGGCAGTGTGGTGGTGATCTGCTCGTGCTTGATCAATGCGGTGGCCATGTTCCGGAACATGGCGAGCCGGTGAGTGGATGTAACGCCGAGCTTCCGGCCGGCTACCCCGTGACGCATGGTTGAGTCCCCTTACCCGTCTAGAACGGCTCTTCCAGCCGTTTTGCCAGGTCTTCGATGTTTTCCGGCGGCCATCCCGGCACGCTGATGCCCAAGGACAGTCCCATGGAGGTGAGCACTTCCTTGATTTCGTTCAGGGATTTGCGCCCGAAATTCGGGGTGCGCAGCATCTCCTGTTCGCTCTTCTGCACCAGGTCGCCGATATAGACGATGTTGTCGTTCTTCAGGCAGTTCGCGCTACGGACCGACAGTTCGAGTTCATCGACCTTGCGCAGCAGATTGCGATTGAACGGCAGGTCGTCTTGCGGCTCCTCGGCGCGGATCTGTTGCGGCTCATCGAAGTTGATGAAGAGCTGGAACTGGTCCTGCAGGATCCGCGCGGCGAGAGCGACGGCGTCTTCCGGCGTGACCGCGCCGTTGGTTTCCACCGTCAGCAGCAGCTTGTCATAGTCGGTGACCTGACCGACACGGGTCTGATCGACGCGATAGGACACGCGGCGTACCGGGGAATAGATGCTATCGACCGGGATCAGCCCGATCGGCGCATCTTCCGGCCGGTTGACACCGGAGGGCTGGTAGCCCTTGCCGAGATTGACCGTGAACTCCATCCCGAGCTTCACGCCGTCATCGAGCGTGCAGATGACAAGTTCGGGGTTCATGATGTCGATATCGTGGCCTGCCTGGATCTGGCCGGCCCGCACTTCGCCCGGCCCGGTCGCGGTCAGGGTCATGCGCTTCGGCCCTTCCCCGTGCATCCGCAGGGCGAGTTGCTTGATATTCAGCACGATGTCGGTGACGTCTTCCCGCACGCCGGGAATGCTGCTGAATTCATGCAGCACGCCGTCGATCTGGACCGCCGTGACGGCGGCGCCCTGCAGGGAGGACAGCAGGATGCGCCGGATCGCATTACCGAGGGTCATGCCGAAGCCGCGTTCCAGCGGTTCGGCGACGATCGTGGCAACCCGCGCCGGATCAGCGCCTGGCTCGACCTCGAGTTTTTCGGGCTTGATCAGAGATTGCCAATTTCTCTGAATGACTGCGCTCTGCCTCATGCAACCAATACCTTTCGGACCGCTTAACGGTGCGGTCCATGTCCCGTAGACAGTGGCACATCGCCGGTTCCCGCACGGTTGTGCGGCGGGAAGTGGACGATCAGACGCGGCGGCGCTTGCGCGGGCGGCATCCGTTATGGGGGATCGGCGTCATGTCGCGGATCGCCGAGACCGAGAAGCCGACGGCCTGCAAAGCGCGCAACGCGCTCTCCCGTCCGGAGCCGGGGCCGCTGACCTCGATTTCCAAGGTCTCCATGCCATGTTCGCGTGCCTTGCGTCCGGCATCCTCGGCCGCGACCTGCGCGGCGTAGGGTGTGGACTTGCGGCTGCCCTTGAACCCCTGGCTGCCGGCGGATGACCACGCGATCGCATTGCCTTGCGCGTCGGTAATGGTAATCACGGTATTATTGAAAGTGGCGGCGACATGCGCGACCCCTGCAATAATATTCTTGCGCTCCTTGCGGCGCGGGCGAGCCGCGGCGGGTTTCGCCATGATACTTGATCCTGCTCCAACTGCTCACCGAACCGGGGACCGGACGGCGATAAACCTTCGACGAGACCCGTGGTCGGGTTACTTCGTCACTTTCTTCTTGCCGGCGATCGCGACGGCCTTGCCCTTGCGGGTGCGCGCATTGGTATGCGTGCGCTGGCCACGAACCGGGAGGCCACGACGATGGCGCAGGCCGCGATAGCAGCCCAGGTCCATCAGTCGCTTGATGTTCATCGCGACTTCACGCCGCAGATCGCCTTCGACGCGATAGTCTCGGTCGATCAGTTCGCGGATCTTGAGGACCTCATCATCGGACAGTTGGTTGACCCGCCTGTCGTCAGGGATACCGAGCTTCCCGCAGATCTCGGCGGCCTTGGTCGGGCCGATACCGTAGATGTAGCGGAGCCCGATGGTCACTCGCTTGTTCGTCGGGATGTTCACGCCGGCAATACGCGCCACGCTCGACTCTCCTGTCGTCTGATGCAGTCACCAGACCGTTAACTGCCCCGAAGGACTGGAATGCGCACAAGCGGCGCCAACCCACATGGGGCTGCGCCGGAGCGCGGGACTATAGTCGGCAACGCGCCAGAGTCAACGAGTCTTTGGCGTGTATTGGGCGGGATTTTGCCTGCGAGACGTGAATAGCACCCCGTTGCCCATGTACAGGACCCGACGGCGAAAACCCAAGTCTGCGCAACGGTTTGCAAGCCCCGTCGACGGTCAGTTCGCGGACTGGCGGGACAGGATCGCGTCGATCTGACGCGCCACCGTGTCGATCGGCGCCATGCCATCGACCGCCCGCAGCATGCCTTGAGCCGCATAATGCGGCAGGATCGGTGCCGTCTGACGATGATATTCGTCAAGCCGAGCCTTCACGGTCTCCCGGTTGTCATCGGCGCGCCGGGTGAACTCCTGCGAGCCACAGACATCGCACACACCCGGAACCACGGTCTTCTTGAACGTATCGTGGTAGCCGGTGCGGCACTTGGCACAGGAAAACCGACCGCCGACACGATCGACAAGCGCGTTGTCGTCGACCATCAGCTCAATCACCGCGTTCAGCCGCAGGCCCTTTTGCGCGAGCAGCACGTCCAGCGCCGCCGCTTGCGGCACGGTCCGCGGGAAACCGTCCAGGATGAAACCCTTGGCGCAATCCGGCTGATCGATTCGGTTCCCGAGCATGCGGATGATGATCCCATCGGAGACCAGCTTCCCGGCCTCCATGACCGCCTTGGCTTCCTTGCCCACATCGGACCCGGCCGCGACTTCCGCGCGCAGCATGTCGCCCGTGGAGATCTGGGCGATCCCGTGCAGGGTCTGGAGGCGTTGCGCCTGTGTGCCCTTGCCCGCGCCAGGCGGGCCCAGAAGGATCAGATTCACCGACGTCCCTTCACACGTGCCTTACGGATGAGGCCTTCATATTGATGTGCGAGCAGATGAGACTGCACTTGGGTCACGGTGTCCATGGTCACCGACACCACGATCAGGATCGACGTGCCGCCGAAATAGAACGGGACCCCGTAATTGGAGATCAGAATCTCCGGCAACAGACAGATGACGACGAGGTAGATGCCGCCGACGGTGGTCAGCCGGGTCAAAACCCGGTCGAA
>CAMBXJ010000227.1 GCA_945871455.1 Asaia bogorensis | reverse complement strand
TGCTAGCAGTCAGCGGGCCATTAAGGTTGACTGACATACTGGATGCACCGGGTGCGGTCGAGTTCTCTCCAACGGACACCGCGAGCTTGGAAGCCGTTGTTGCGCCCACGTTTGTGGATCCCGCCATGGCCCAGCTTATCTGGTTCACGGTCGCCGCTGGGATCAGACCGGTGATTTCGAGATCCACGCTCAGGTCATACAGGCCGGAGCCGGCTGCGATGCTGTTGAAAATGGCACCGCCTCCAGCGCCTTGGATCCGGATTGTTTCACCGACCGTTAGTCCCGCCACCATTTCGTAGCTTCCGGCGGTGCAGGCAGACGCGGCGCCGCCTGCGATAACGACGGAGCATCCGACGACGTCGATTCTCAATCCGCTAACCACGAGGGACTGACCGACCATCAGGGATACGGCCCCGGCGGGCTGGGTCAACCCTGCCGAGGCAAGAGCCAGCAACGCGCCGGCCATCCAGCCTTTTGGACCACTCATGCTACGACCCCTTGTCAGCCCGCCACTGAGACGTTGATGCTGTATGCTTGTTCAGGTTTGCATCCACCTAAGTTGGTATCAGCCCGATGTCGATTTGTAAATGTTATTCGCCGGATTGGTAATTTTTTGGACGCGTGCTGCTCCACCACGGTCGTTCGGCCGAATTCGACCGCCGCCGGTAAGAGATCATCGAGCGGACGGACCGGTCTCCCCTTCCTTGCCCGTAAAACCGTAATCATGCAGCACGACGCCGTCCAATGCGTCCTTGATTATACCAGGAGCCCCGGCGCGGACCAAGGCCTGCGTTAATGCGGCCCGTATTTCAACAAAACCTGGGGTCGGCGATGGACGTCGGGCGTCGACCTTCACGACGAACCAGGCGCCGGAACTCCAGACGGGGTGCGCGGAGATTTGCCCGACGGGGAGGGCAAACGCGACCGCGCCGATCTCGGCGTTCAGGCTCGACCGGCGGGCGAATCCAAGATCGCCGCCGACAACGGCAGATGTATCTTTGCTCGATTGACGGGCCAGGGTCCCGAAGTCGGCACCTTTGTTCAATGCCTCGATCAGGGCGGTGGCCTCGGGCTCGGTCCGAGTTACGATGATGCGGGCTCGTACTTCGTCCTGCCCGGGCTTGTCGGCGATTTCGCGCTTGTAGCGCTCCCGCAGCATCGTGTCGGTGATCGTCCTGCTGACCTCGCGTCGCAGGAACTCATCGGCCAGCATCTGGTCTGCCGCGGCCTGGACACGCCGCTTGATGACGGGGTCCGAATCCGCCCCGAGGCGCTGGGCTTTTAAGACCAGCGCCATGCGCTGCACCAGTTGCTGCAGCACGACCGGAAATAAGGTGTCGAAAGGCATGTTCGCGACATTGGGCGGTTGCGCGCGGATCGCGTCGCTGATCTCACCGAGCGTAATTGAGCGTCCATCCACTTCCGCGACGATTGTCGAGGCGCCCCGGAGGTCGGCACCCGCGGTATCATACTCTGCCTTCGTCGTGTCGAAGATCGGCTTGCTGAGGTCGCCGGGCGCAAGCGGCGAGGGGCCGGATTGGGACTGCGCGAAGGCGCCTCCGCCCATCAAAAGAGACCCCTGTGCCAGGACCAGCCCGGTTAGAAAGCCGCGAACCCCCGTCAGCAGCACGCCGAACACTCGATTAATGCCCACCCTATCAGGTCCTTATCGCAAAATACCCAGAACATGCCCGAACCGCCCATCGTGCCGCAATCGTGAATTGGGGTCGAGCATTGACCAGCGCGGCCAACCCATGCACCGCTTGCACCATAACGGAGGAAACCTGCCATGAAATTCGGTATCCGCTACTGCAACACAGGCCGCTATGTCGAACCCGCGCGTGCCGTGGAACTGGTCCAGGCGGCCGAGGCCGCTGGGTTCGAATCGGCGTGGACCGTCGAACACACCGTCATCCCGCGCGGCTATCAATCGTCGTACCCTTATACCTCCGACGGCAAGCTGCCGGGCGGGGAGGGGGATTTCGTGTTGCCCGACCCGCAGATCTGGATGGCGTATGTGGCGGCGCATACCACGCGGATCAAGCTCGCCACCGGCATCCTGATCCTGCCCCAGCACAACCCGATCATCTGTGCCAAGCAGGTCGCGACGCTCGACTACATGTCGGGCGGCCGGGTTCTCCTGGGCATCGGCGTTGGCTGGCTGAAGGAGGAGTTCGAGGCCCTGGGAGTCCCGTTCGCCGAACGGGGCGAGCGGACCGAGGAATATATCGGCGCGCTCCGGGCGCTCTGGTCGATGGATGTGCCGAGCTTCGAGGGGCGGTTCGTGCGGTTCAAGGAGGCGTTCATGCGGCCGAAGCCGGTGAACCGCGCCGTACCTATCATTATAGGTGGTCAGTCGAAGGCCGCGGCCAGGCGGGCTGGGCGGATGGCGGACGGGTTCTTCCCCGGGCGCGGACTCCCGATCGATCTGATCGAACTGGTCCGCGCTTCGGCGCGCGAAGCGGGGCGGGACCCGGCGGAGGTCGAGATCACCGTCAGCATGCCGGACGATCCGTCGACCTTGCCGGAGCTGGCCGCGGCCGGGGTTGGCCGGGTGCTGGTGCCGGTGACCGGGGTTGCCGGGTTGAAGCCCGCGGTGTCCGGGGTCGAAGGCGTGATGTCCTGGAAGGATACGATCGCGCGTTACGCCACGCTTTAGGGGGCCGTATCGGCGCGATAGGGAGGCAAGCCACCGCTGATTCGTGCGGCAAGGCAAAGTACCAGGGTGGTTTGCGGCGTTACAGTCGCTGCGACACTGCTCTGGCACTTTTCAAACGGACGTCTCGAAGACGAGCGAGTCTGAGTATTATCCACAAGTCGTTTTTCGTCCCAATCATCATTATCTCCCGTTCCTCTCGGCTTTGTTTGCCTTACGTCTGGATGCCGAGGAACAATACAAAGGTTCTCATCATGAATATTATTTCACAGCTTACCCTTGCCGGGACGGTTGTTCTTCTGGCCGCGTGCGGCAGCAGTGAGCCTGGTCGTGTCCAAGGCGGCGCCGCGGCGGGTGCGGCCACCGGTGCGACGGTGGGCTTGGTTGGCGGACCGGTTGGTGTCGCGGCCGGTGCCGTTATTGGTGGAGGCTCCGGCGCGATCGTCGGTGCGAGCACGACGCCGAAACAGGTCGACCTCGGCAAGCCCGTTTGGAAGCGCGAATAGTTTCCGGTCGCGGACCGCAGTCTACCACGGGCGACGACGGTCGTGATCATGTCAGGAACAACGAAGGAGGAACGATTGGAAGAGATCGATCCGAAAGAAGCCAAAATCGAAAAGCCGCATGCCTTCTTCGTCGAACCGCATGATGTCGTGATCGACCCGGCTCTCTCGAAAACGCAGAAAGCCGATATTCTGGAAACGCTGGAGCAGGACGCTCGCCAGATGTCCGCGGCTTCGAATGAAGGCATGACTGGCGGTGAACTTGCCAACCTGCATGATGTGCTGGAGGCCAAGGACACGCTGGACTTGCCGCCGATCGCTCGTTCCTACAATCTTGTCTTGAAGGATCTGCGATCCAGGATAAAGACCGAGTTGCCGAGCGATAGCCGGGCATTGATGGAACTCGGGCTGAAGGCAATGGAAGCGGTTACGAGCTCTGTCATTCTGAACCCCGTTCCGGACGGCTTGGGAACGGGATCGCCGGTTGGGGTTGATCCGCTCATCGCCGCCGGTATCGACGACGAAATCGCACGCGAAAAACTGGACCCGTAAAGCCACATAGCGGCGGCGCGGGACTGGACGCTTCAACCCGACTGACTGCAACCGTGTGTTTGCAGTCAGTCGGGGTTTTGCCGTGCGGGCCAGAGAGCCTGACGCCTGGATCCCTAGAATGAGGCGGTCAGGGAGCCTCACACTGGACGTGACAGGACGGCGTGGCGCTCGGCGCATCAATGGGGCACCAGGGGCCATGGCGTTGAAGCCACGCAATCCGCGGTTGGGACGACGATGCAGCCGATTGGTCCGGTGCAAGTGGCCCGGTGCTGCTCGCCCGACGAGGTGGCGGCACACGCCGATCAGCCGCTTGCATATCGGCGCGAGCCATCCGTCCTGATCGACCGATGTTCAGTCGGCGGAGGTCACGGCTTCAGGCCGGCGGACGTTCGGCATAACGCGCACGGTTTTGCTCCAGTTCGGCGGGGCCGTACGGAGCGCCCTTTTCGTGGAACGCGGTCCAGCCGTCAGCGCGATAACCCTGCTCCCGCGCGATCGGATCCACGCGGCCAAACCGTGCCATGATCGCCTCGACTGTCGACACCCGATCGGCGTCGACGCGCGCGGAGACCAGGGTACCGCCGCGGCGAACGCCTTCCGCGTAGAAATGGGCATGTTCCGGGGTGACACCGGAGTCTGTCATGGAACCGATGATCCCGCCTGACACACCGCCAACGCCGGCCCCTGCCGCGGCCCCGGCGGCGGCGGCGATCAGCCAGCCCGCCGCAACGACCGGTCCCACGCCGGGAATGGCGAGGATGCCGAGACCCGCGAGAAGGCCCGCTCCGGCGCCCAGGACGCCGCCGACGGATGCGCCGGTTTCCGCGCCAGCAATTGCGCCATCCGATGTCGCGTCGGTGCGAACCACTTCACTGGATCGATTTGCGATCAGGCTGATGTCGGCGTCAGGCACACTCGCGGCTTTCAGGTCGCGGACCGTATGTTCGGCGGCCTCATATGAATCGTACAGTCCTGTGACGATATGATTGGGCATGCACGTAATCCCTATTGACACGACAACACGCCGCGATTGGACGTGTTGTCGTGAGATGGCAGGTTCGAAGTGCCGGTCTTGATCAGTTGCTGACGATGTTGCCCTGGTAGTCGAGGGCGACACGGGTCGAAACGCCGCTCTTCATCGCGGTGCCGCGCCAGATGGACTGATCGTCCTTGGCCAGGTCCTTCACGTCGGTGAAGCCTTGGCCCTCTATCCGTGACCGTGCCTGGCCCTCTGTGAAGCTGTTGGCACCCGCGACGGGCGCGCCAGCCGGCACCGGCGTCGTGCTGGTCGCGACCGCGGACGGCGCTGTCGTCGATGTCGTCGCGCTCGGTGCGGGGGTCGAATACATCGGCGAAGTGGTCGTTGCCGCGGGCGGGGCAACCACCATGGGCGGGGCGGTGGTCATGGCGGCGGGCGGCGTGGAGGGAGTGGGGCTCGGGGTCGTTTGAGCGACCGCGACACCAATGCCGGCCGAAGCCATCGCCGCCAGTGCCAAGGCAATTCTTGAGTACATGGTAGTCTCCAAAATTATGTTGAGATCGGAACGCATTGTCGATGTTGGTATGTCAGAACTAGTCCGCGCCGACTCGCAGCGGCGCGCCTGGCCCTGCCGGGTGCGTCAGTGAACGATTTGCGGCATAGAATGGGACCACCCGGTCCCATCTTGGTCCGGCCGCTCGGATGACCGGCGGACGGCACGAGACCGCCGCGGCCGGGATGACAGTTGCGACTACAGCCAGTAGGTCGGAACATTGTAGTAGCGATCTACGGTACGGCCGTAGTCGGGGGTCCATTCGAAGTCCGAACCGCTGTCGTAAGTTGGGGCGCCCTCCAGGGTATTCTTGTCGAGATTGACGACATACCCACCTTGGCCGGCGTCGTATTTCAACGTCGCCCAGGGCAACGGATGGTATTTCTCGCCCATCCCCAAAAACCCACCGAACGACATGACCGCATAGATCGCTCGGCCTGTCACCTTGTCGATCATGATGTCGTCCACAACGCCAAGCTGTTCGCCCGCGAGATTGTAAACGCTGGTCCCGTTTACCTTCTCGGCGGCGATGAGATTTCCAGACGTGATCGATGCCATGTCAGCCATGGTTAATCTCCTTTTGCGTTCCTGGGCCTGGCGCAACAGAAAAACGGCCAGGCAACTGGAAGCGGTTATGTGCCTCTGTCCGGCACTTGCTGTCGCCCTGACGATAGTGGTGAGCGGGGTCGCGTGAATGTAGGCTCGGAAACTACCCACATTGGACTGCACGCCGATCATCGCGGCCAATCGGGTTCGCATCCCCGGGGTGAGTGTCGCACCACGTCGCGGGCCGCAATTCACCCCGTGGCGCACAAAAGATGGAGGCTCTCGCCGGTTTATGGTTGAATGATGCCACGTCCACGCAAGGGAAACATGAGTCGATCGTCGTACGAACACCAATAACAACACAGGGAGGAATAACGATGCCGGTCATAAGTCGGCGCAATCTCGTGGCAACCCTAGGACTGGGTGTCCTATCCGCGGGATATGCAAGGAAATCCAGGGCACAAACCGGATACCCGAACCGGCCGGTGCGGGTGATCGTGCCCTATGCACCGGGGGCGGGGACCGATTTCGTCGTGCGGCCGGTGGCGGAGCGGCTCTCGCGGCAGATGGGGCAGCAATTCGTCGTGGAGCATCGCGGTGGTGGCGCGGGTACCGTAGGCACCGAAACCGTCGTCCGCTCCGCGCCCGATGGCTATACAATCCTGATGACGCCGCAGGCGCCGATCCAATTGATCCCGCATCTGCGCAAACTCAGTTACGATCCCTTGACCAATCTGGTAACGATCGGGCGCATGGGCGAGTCGATTTCCGGTTTTGCGGCGCATCCGTCCCTTGGCGTCAAGAACATGACCGAATTCGTGGCGCTCGCGAAAAAGAACCCCGGCAAATACACCTTTGCCACCGCTGGCGTCGGTTCGGTGAACCATTTGCGGGCCGAGACGCTGAAATTGATGGCCGGTATCGATCTGCTGCACGTCCCGTACAAAGGTGTGGGGGAGGCGTTGCCCGATCTTCTGGCCGGCAATGTGGATTGCATGTTCGACACCAGCATCTTCCCACATGCCAAAGCCGGAAAACTTTCGCTGCTGGCGATTCTGGCGGATGAGCGGTACGTGGAGTTTCCGAATGTCGGGACGATGAAGGAGCAGGGGTTTCCCGAGTACGATGTGCCTGTGTGGTACGGCGCCTATGCCCCCGCTGGGGTGCCGACGCCGATTCTGGAAGCGCTCCATCGGGAAATCGCCACGGTACACTCCGACAATGACTTCAAGGCCAGCCAGTTCGCGGGCGGCATCCGGATCTACCCGGACGCGCTGTCGATGACGCAGTTGCGCGATCGGGTCAGGGCGCAGTCGGCGTATTTCGCGGACCTGATCCGGCGGGCCGATATAAAGTT
>CAMBXJ010000226.1 GCA_945871455.1 Asaia bogorensis | reverse complement strand
GGCGGCGCCGTTCACGACCAATTGCAGTATGCGAGCGGCGTCTTCCACCGCGTACTCCCCCCGGCAAGCGTTGCCGAGCAGACGGCACGCGATTCTTTATGTGCGCGGACGATAGGCAGTGTGGTGACAGGGCGTCAACCGGGTGGGGGGTTTCGGGCGGAGCCCCGAGACTTTCTCTCCCTCACCCGACCGCCCCCGTTCCGGCGCCGCGCCCCAGTCCCATCGCCCGCCGCATGAAGAGGCGTTTCAGCGGCGGGGCTCGATGCACGGCCGCGATGCCGACATCCCGGGCCAGTCGTAACAGTGGATTGTTCGAACTGAACAGGCGGTCCAACCCATCCGTCATTGCCAGCATCGCCAGATTGTCCGGGCGTCGCAGGCGTTGGTAGCGGCGCAGCAACGCTGGGTCCCCCGGATCGTCGCCCGTCCGCGCCGCTTCGATCAGCAGATCGGAAAGGGCGATCGCGTCCTGGAAGCCCAGATTAAGGCCCTGTCCGGCGATCGGATGGATGCCATGCGCGGCATCGCCCACCAGCACCATGCGGGTGTCGACGTAACGATGCACGAGCATCGCCGACAGCGGATAACTCCAACGCCGGCCCACGACGCGGATCGCGCCCAGATGACCGCCGAGCCGGCGGGCGATTTCGCGCTCGAAACGGGCATCGTCCAGGCGAAGGATGCGTTCCGCGACCGGGGTGCGATCCGTCCAGACGATGGCGGACACGTTGGGTGCGCCTCCGACCTCGGCATCCGGGCTGGGTCCCATCGGCAGGACGGCGAAGGGGCCGGCTGGCAGGAAATGCTCCAGCGCGACGCCGTGATGGGGGTGTTCGTGGCTGATGGCGCACACGATCCCGGTCTGATCATAGGGCAGTCGAGTGACCGGAATGCTGGCTTGTTCGCGCAATGGCGACTGGCGTCCTTCCGCCGCGACGACCAGGCGGCACGCGATCGTCGGTCCGCCGGTGATCCGCACCGTTACCCCGTCGGCGCGTCGTTCGACCGTGGCCTCGGCGGGCGCCAACACCGTCAGCGCCTGCACCGCGGGCATGTGCGCGTTCAGCGCCCGCCGCAGGGACCGTGCTTCCACCATCCAGCCGAATGCCGTGGCATCCTCCCCGGCTTCCCGATGGTCGAAATGCAGATGCAGGCGGGACGCCGGGCGCCCGATGCGGCCATCGGACACGCGGATGTCCAGGATGGGCGATGGCGGATCGGTCAGCACGTCCCATAGGCCGGCGTTTTCCAACAGGCGGCGAGATCCCGCGGCGATCGCATAGGCGCGTCCGTCGAATGCCGGATGCTCCATGGGCGGCAGCGCGGCACGATCCACCACGACGGTGCTGATCCCGGCTTCGGCCAGGCGGCAGGCCAAGGTGCCCCCCACCGGGCCGGCGCCCATCACACACACATCGGCGGTCAGACTCTCCGTCATCGGTCCTGCCTCTGAATCAGGCACCGGGTCTCACGGGCTTGTGAGCCGTTCATCCGGCAGTTGCCTTCTATGGTGGCAACCGGCCCTGCCTATTTGGCGGGCAAATTGGCCCCGGTGGCCGGTCCGCGCAAGACCGGTCATGTGGCACGGTTCTTGGAACACGCGCTTCTTGGAACACGTGCTGCCCTTAGGGCGGGGTATCCGGTCAAGGGGGAAACGGTAACATGCAACAAGTCGAACCAGGCGACGTCGCCTGGGTCCTGCTCAGCACCATCCTGGTGTTGCTGATGACAGTGCCCGGATTGGCGTTGTTCTACGCCGGGATGGTCCGCAAGAAGAATGTCCTGGCGATCATGATGCAGTCGTTCACCCTGTGCGCCGCGATGACGGTCGTCTGGGTGGTGGCCGGCTATTCGCTGGCGTTCACCAACGGCAATGCCTGGATTGGCGATCTGTCGCGCGTTTTCCTGAACGGCATCGGCGAGGACTGGGACAAGGCCTTCACCCTCGCGGCGGGCACCGACGTGGCGGCCCCCACCACGATCCCGGAAAGCGTCTTTCTGATGTTCCAGATGGCCTTCGCCATCATCACGCCCGCCGTGGTGACCGGAAGCTGCGCCGACCGGATGAAATTCTCCGCCCTGCTCGTTTTCATGACCCTGTGGTCGCTGCTGGTCTATGCGCCGCTGGCGCATTGGGTCTGGCACCCGCTGGGCTGGCTCGCCGCCATGGGCATCGCCGATTTCGCCGGCGGCACGGTCGTCGAGATCAATTGCGGCTTCACCGGCCTCATCTGCGCGCTCATGCTCGGCCGCCGCCTGGGTTACGGCCAGGAGAACATGGCGCCCTGGAACCTGAGCTATGCCGTCATCGGCGCGTCCCTGCTTTGGGTCGGCTGGATGGGCTTCAACGCCGGTGGCGCGCTGGCCGCGAATGGGCGCGCCGGCATGGCGATCCTGGTCACCCAGTGCGCCGCCGCGGGTGCCACCCTGTCGTGGATGTTCGCCGAATGGTGGCTGCGCGGGAAACCATCCGTGCTGGGCGCGATTTCGGGCGCTGTGGCCGGACTGGTCGCGATCACGCCCGCGGCCGGGTTCGTGCTGCCGGGGCCGGCGTTGCTGATTGGTATCGTCTCGGGCGCCGTTTGCTTCTGGTCGTCGACGGCGCTGAAAAAGAAACTGCGCTACGATGACAGCTTGGATGCGTTCGGCGTGCACGGCGTGGGAGGTATCATCGGCACCCTGGCCACGGGCTGGTTCGCCTACGGCCCGTTGACCGCGACCAAGGATGCGCCCGACGGCGTGATAATTGGCGGCTGGGCGCAGTTGCAGACCCAGGCGATCGGGGTCGTGGCGACGATCGTGTATGTCAGCGTGGTCAGCTACATCCTGCTGAAGGCGGTCGACCTGGTGATCGGATTGCGGGTTTCGCGCGATGAGGAACGCGAGGGCCTGGACATCGTCCTACACGGCGAACAGGTGCTCTGATCCCTTGGGCACCGGCCCTCGTGCGCGGGCGGATGGTTTCCGTCCGCGCACCGATGGGCGGTGCACCGGTCAATGGTCAGGGCCGTTGCCTTACAGCACGATAACGCCGTGGTGTTTGGCCTTTTCAGCCGGCTCGACATGGATCGTCACCACCAGATGCTCCATTTCGGCATGCAGCGCGGCCTCGATCCGATCGCAGATGGCGTGAGACGCCGAGACCGTCATTTCACCCGGGACAACGAGGTGGAAATCCAGAAATGTCAGTCGCCCGGCATGGCGGGTCCGCAGATCATGCGCCTCCAACGCCCCCGCCGCGCTGGTGGCCACGAGGTCGCGGATGCGGGCAAGCACGGCGGGCTCCGGCGCCGCATCCATCAGGCCCCCAACGGACGACGCGATCATGTGCATGCCCGCCCACAGCACATAGACGCCCGTCATCCCGGCCAGGATCGGGTCGAGCGGCAGATACCCGGTCAAAACCGTCAGCCCAACCCCGATCGCGACGCCAATGGACGTCACCACGTCCGACACCAGATGCCACCCATCCGCGACCAGCGCCGGCGACCGCAACGCGCGACCCGCCGTCAGGAGGCGCGCGGCCCATAGCCCGTTCAGCAATGTCGCCACCCCGTTCAGGGCCAGGCCCTCCAACGCCATCTCCAGGGCGCGCGGCGCCAACCATGCCTCCCACGCACTGCGGAAGATGGAAATGGCGGCAATGACGATCAGCACGCCTTCGATCACCGCGGCGAAGAATTCCGCCTTGCCGTGGCCATAGGGGTGATTGGCGTCGGCCGGGCGAGATGCCAGCCGAAGTGCCGCCAGAGCGATGACACTCGCTGCAACATTGACGATGCTTTCAAGCGCATCCGAGTAAAGCGCCGCACTGCCGGTCAGCCACCACGCCATGGTCTTCAAGGCCAGAACGAGGCACCCGATCGCGATACTGCCGATGGCAAGTTTGTCAGAACGGGTCATGGCCAGCCTGTAGCAGACCTGGGCAAATACGTCAGTCATTCCGCCCGACCGGGTCCCGGGTGGCAGCGCGGTTACCGCCCTGCTTGAAGACCGTCACACAACCATCTGGGGAAGAACAAGAAAATGCTCGCGGCGGATTGCGATCCACGCTATCTCAGCGCCAATTCTATCATTGGAGAACAGGATGCGTGGTCTGATTCTTGGTGCCGTGGCCTTCTGCGGCCTGGCTCTGCAACCGGCGCTGGCCCAGCGCCAGTGTGCCTCGCCGACCGACCAGGCGGCGTTCGAAGTTCAGGCGCTTCGCAGTGAGTTGATGGTGCTGGCAACCGGTTGCAATGAAGACAGCCGCTACAATGCCTTTATCCGCCGCTATCAGAGCGACCTGCAGGCGAATGAGCGGGCTGTCTCCGGCTATTTCAAGAAGCATTATGGTCGTTCGGGGCAGGCCGAACATGATCGCTTCGTGACGGATATGGCGAATGCGCGCTCTCGCGTCGGAACCGGGCTGGGGTCGGATTTCTGCCCACGCAACGGCCAGATTTTCGCGGAAGTCCTGGCGCTGCGGAACGCCGCGGAATTGGCGGATTTCGCGGCGGCGAAGGATCTGGTGCCGCCAACGATCAGCATCTGCCAAGCGCCTGGCGCGCGCGCCAAGTCCGTGATGGCCAGTGCGCCAGCGCCGGCGCGCACCACCGGAAAGTAGGCCCGGTCGTCGCCGGCCGCGGTATCCGATATCGCGCCACCGGGGAAAAACTCTTCCCCTCCCCTTGCGAGAGGGCGTGGGGGGGACGGGGTCGTGCCGCTCCAAACCCTCTCCCAACCACCTCCCGCAAGGGGAGGGGGAGAGTTTCTTTCCAAACCGTCGCCGGGCAGAGCGTTAGGGCGCTATCGCGGCGACCGTCACGTTGACCAACGCATCCCCCGGGATCAGCTTCACGGTGAATTTGTCCGGCCCGACATACCCGCGCGTCGGCGTGTAGGTGATCCGCGTGATATCGCCGACCCGATGGACCAACAGCTTGCCGTGGTCCGGGCGCAACGTCAGCAGACCGGAATCATAGGGTCGACCGCCTCGCTGTGCCACGATCCCGCACCAGCCGCCTTCGTTGCTTACGGTCATCTTGATGTCGGACGACTTGCCGTCGGACAGATCCGGCCGGGGGGCATCGCATTTGCGCGCGCCGCCGGTCTGGTCCACGGCGAACACCCGTCCGCCCGTGGCGCCGCTGGAGGTTCCCTGCTCGGCGCAGCCGGGCAACAGGAAGCCGGTGATCGCGATGGCAAGCCAGGCCGAGCGATGTCCGATCCGCCGGTATTCAGTCATGACGTATCCGTCTCCTGTCTCTGGGGGCGCTCATGGAAGGGAAGGGCGATTCGCCGCCTGGCCGCCCGGATGGCAAGACATACCGATTGCGCGGCGTATTGGAAGCCAAGTTTGCATCCCCGCCCCCTTGGCAATCGCTTTCATGGCGGCCAAGGGGCGGATTACCCCGCGTCAGGGCCGCCCCCAGGCTTGCCGCCGGGCGCCGCTGGCCTCACAAATGCCTGTCGGTTTCGGCGCGGGCGCGAATCCCATGCCGACGGACGCGTGCGCAGTGAGTCTAAACATTAAATGAACGAGAGAATTCCCGCATGACGGACCCTCGAGCCGCTCTTGAGGCGATCGGCCAACTGCCGGATACCGAGATCGATATCGCGGACGCCGCGCTGCAACTGGCCCGTGTGGATGCGCCGGATGCGGATTGGACGGAAGCGCGTGCCCATTTGTCCGAACTGGCGCGTCAGGCGGTCGCCCTCGCGGCGGCCATCGACGCCGATGACCTGGCGAACCGAGCGATCGCGCTGTCCGGCCTGCTGGGGGGGCGGTACGGCTACAGCGGGGATGCCGACACTTATGACGACCTCGCCAATGCGAACCTGATCCAGGTCATCAAGCGACGGCGCGGCCTGCCCGTGGCACTGGGCATTATCTGGCTGCATACCGCCCGCGCGGCGGGGTGGAGCGGCCATGGAGTCGACTTCCCGGCGCATTTCCTGGTCGCTTTGGAAGGCAAGTCCACCCAGGTAGTTTTGGACGTGTTCCATGGCGGCACGCCGTTGAATTCACGCGACCTTCGCGCGTTGCTGAAGCGGGTGCAGGGCGATGACGCCGAACTGCGTCCCGGATTGCTGCAACCCATGAGCGCGCGTCGTGTCCTGCTGCGGTTGCAGAACAATGTTATGACTCGCCGGTTGCAGGGATCGGATATCGAAGGCGGCCTGACCTGCGCGGAGGACATGCTGCGGATCGCACCGGACCATGCGGAGTTGTGGCGTCAGGCGGCGATACTCAACCAAAGATTGGATCGGGTCGGCGCCGCGTTGCGTTGCTATGATCGGTTCCTGGCGGTTGTGCCGACCGGGGTCGCGGCCGACCGCGTGCGCGCCACCATCGGCGAATTGCGCGCTCGCCTGAACTGACCGCGGGGGGACCAATCCGATGATGGGCTATTTCCCGCGGGAGGCCGCGCGCACGCCCGAGGCCTTTACCGGTGAACGCCTGACATCGGCCATCGACGGTCAGGTGCAGATCGAACACTACCACCGCTACCTGTTCGCCCGCACCTTCTGTCAGGACCTGGACGTGCTGGATGTCGCCAGCGGGGAGGGGTATGGATCGGCCCAGCTGGCCCAGGTTGCGCGATCGGTGGTCGGTGTCGAGTATTCCGCCGACACCGTGCAAAGCGCGGCGGCGAACTTTGCCCGCCCCAATCTTCGGTTCACCCAGGGCGACGCGCGCGCCCTGCCGCTGGGCGGGGCCTGCGTGGATGTCGTCGTGTCGTTCGAGACGCTGGAGCATTTTGGCGAGCACGACGCGTTTCTGACCGAGATCCGCCGGGTCCTGCGCCCGGGCGGCATTCTGATCGTCAGCACTCCCGATCGAGAGACCTATTCGCCGGCAGGCCAGCCATCCAACCCGTATCATGTGCGGGAGTTGGGGCGTGCGGAATTCGACGTCCTGATCCGTCGTTATTTTGCCCATGTCGGCATGTTGTCGCAGCGTCCCCTGATCGGGTCGGCGCTGCTGGGCGACGTGGCCTGTACTGAACCGCCGCTGGTGTTCGAGCGGCGTGGCGATCGGTTCGAAGCCTGTGCCGGCATGCCGCGCGCGCCCTATTTGATTTCGGTGGCGTCCGATCGGCCCCTGCCGGTGCCGCCGCACAGCCTTTATATCGAGCGGGGCGATCTCGATACCGACCGGATCGCGCTGGCGGAGCG
>CAMBXJ010000225.1 GCA_945871455.1 Asaia bogorensis | reverse complement strand
CCGACGGTCGTAACCTGATTCGGGAAGTGCCAGCGGACCGATGGGCGGCCGCCGAATTCTATGATCCGGACCCGTCGGCGGTCGGCAAGACTGTCAGCAAATGGGCGGGATTTCTTGACGACATAGATCGTTTTGATGCGGGATTTTTTAATATTTCCCCGCGCGAAGCAGCGGCGATCGACCCACAGCATCGGCTGTTCCTGGAACAGGCTTGGCTCGCATTCGAGAACGCAGGCTATACCCCCGAACGCCTGGCCGGAACCGCGACAGGTGTTTACGTGGGCGGCTCCGGCTCCGGCTACGAAACGATGCTGTTGCCGGATGCCAAGGCATCGCAATCCTATGGATTGACAGGCAATCTCGTATCATTGCTGGCCTCCCGCATCGCCTATTTTCTCGATTTGCGTGGCCCCGCGCTGGTGGTCGACACGGCCTGTTCCGCATCCTTGGTCGCCTTGGATCTTGCCTGTCAGGCCCTGCAACGCGGCGAGATCGGGATGGCACTCGTCGGCGGCGTGAGCCTGTTCCTGGACGAGAAACCGTTTCTCGCGATGACCCGCACGGGGATGCTGTCGCCCGACGGACGCTGCCACACCTTCGATTCCTCCGCCAATGGCATCGCGGTGGGGGAAGCCGCGGCCGCACTGGTGCTGAAACCCCTCGCGCAGGCTTTGGCGGATGGTGACCGGATCGATGCCGTTATTAAAGCCAGCGGCACCAACCAGGACGGTCGCAGCAATGGCATAACCGCGCCCAACCCCGTGGCCCAGGAAGCCTTGCTGCGCGCGGTTCACGCGCGGGCCGGGATCGACCCTGCAACAATCACCTACATCGAAGCCCATGGCACCGGAACCCCATTGGGCGATCCGATCGAAATCGCCGCGTTACGTTCGGCGCTTGGCACCCGCCCCGTCGACGCCGAACCCTGCGCGATTGGAGCGGTCAAGAGCAACATCGGCCACACGGCGGAAGTCGCTGGTTTGGCCGGCGTGATCAAGACCGTGCTCTGCCTGCGTCATGGAGAATTGGTTCCATCGGTCAACTTCACGTCGCTGAACCCAAAGATCGACTTTGGAGCGTCGGGTCTTTCCGTGGTCACCACCCGCCGGCCATGGGTCGCGGCCCGAGGCGCGCCCAGACGCGCCGCGGTCAGCGCGTTCGGGCTGAGCGGAACGAACGCGCATGTGGTTTTGCAGGCCCCGCCGGATCTGCCAGCTTCTGCTCTCGATCCGCGACCGATGCCACTACTGTTGTCGGCCCGTGATGCAGACGCCCTGGTTAGACGGGCCAGGGAACTGGCTGCCTGGCTGGCTGGGTCCGGAGCCGGAACCAGTCTCCCGGACGTGGCCGCCACGTTGGCGAGAGGGCGCGCGCATTACGACCATCGGCTGGCTTTGGTTGCTACGTCCACAGCGGACGCCGCCGGCCGGTTGGCGAACGGCGCATATCGCACCCGCGTCGCAGGGCGGGGTGGTCCGTCGTCCGTGCCTGTTGCACCCAGCGCCGACGAGATGGCGCAGGCTTATCTGGACGGCACCACGCCGGACTGGTCCGAACTTGGGCAGACCGCTCGTTGCAATCTGGACCTTCCTGGCTATCCCTTTACCCGCGGCGTGCATTGGGCGGCGCGTCGGCCCACCCGGCCCCAGGCATCGCATCCCTTCGCCGATGCAAACGATTCGGCCACGGTCTCCCATCGCTTCACCGCCAACGATCCGGTGGTGCGGGACCACGTCATCGGCGGCGTGCCATTGCTGCATGGCGCCATTTTCCTCGAAATGGCCAGGATGGCGGGGTCCCGCAAGTCCGGCATCGACGTGACAGGCTTACGAAATGTCACGTGGGAACAGACCGTCGAGGTGCCCGACCACGGATTGACAGTCCGTATAGACACAATGTCATCCGCCCAGGGCCTGGCGTGTTCCATGTTCGCCGAGAACCGGGACAAGCCGGTGGCACGATGCGATGTGGTGTTTACATGCCCTCCGACACCGCCCTCGATCGATGTGAAGGCTATCAAGGCGTCGGCTGATCGCCACGCGACACGCCATGATCTCGACGCGCTCGACCGCGGCCCGGTCCACCTTGGACCTTCTTTCGCCGGGTTCGATGCGTTGTGGCTGGGTGCCGACGCTGCTCTCGCCTGGGTCGCACCGATTGCCGCGGCCGATGGCTGCGGGTTTCCGCCGCGGCTTATGGACGCGGCGATCCAGACGGCCGCGGCATTGCTGGCACGCAGCGACGGTGCGACGTTGCGGCTTCGCTATCCTTCGACCGTTGCGTTCATAGACATCTTCGGCCCTGCACCGCGGGACGGCTGCCATATCCTGGCGCGCCAGACCGGCGCCGATCGCCTGGACATCACCATTGCCGACGCCGATGGCAATCCCAGGATTCAGTGGGCCGGGTTCGAAATGCGGTCCGCGGCTCCCCGTGGCGCCGCCCCGGAGATGCCGTCCGCGCGAACGCTTCGGCCCGTCTGGATCGCCATGGACCAGAAACCGGGCGACATGCGCCAGCCGCATGCGATCTTCGGTGACGCCGATCTGGCGGATCGCGTGGCGGGAAGGACCTCGATCGTCCGCGCCGCCATCGACAACCTAAACGACATCACGCGGGTGGCCGCCGGACTTCGCGACGGTGCCCGGATAGTCTGGATCGACGATGGGACCGGGGCGGTCGAAGGTCTTCTCCACCTCTCGAAACGGCTTGCGGCCAACGGCCTGGGTCAGTCATCCGTCGAATTGCGCCTTGTCACCACGAACGTCCATAGAGTTACCGGCCAGGAAGACGGATCTAATCCTCACGGCGCGATCGTGCAAGGATTGGCCAAGGCCATCGGTCGGGAGTTTCCAACCTGGCGCGTGATCCTGTTGGACATCGACGGCGCATTGCCCGACCCGCGCACAACGCTGTTGCAGGCGGAACCGACCTTGGATGGGGAACCGGCCGCGTGGCGCAACGGCATTCGTTATGAACGCGGCTTGGAACCGATCGGCAGCGGTCGTCACGAACAGCCCTTGCGCCACGGCGGCACCTATTTGCTGATCGGGGGCATGGGCCGCGTTGGACGCGAGATTGCTTGCCATCTCGCCTCCCGCTACGCCGCCAATCTTATCCTGCTCGGCCGCTCGGCTTCAAACCCCGATCGGCTGAAATTCCTCGACGAACTGCGTACTCTGGGGAGTGACGCAGAGTATCAACAGATCGACATCACCCAAGCCGGTGTCCTGACGCCTGTCATCACGGCGACAAAGGCTCGCTTTGGCGCGTTGCATGGCGTGATCCACGCGGTTGTCGATCCCCTGTTTGCCCGGCTGGAACGAACCGACGAAGCGGCCTTCGCCTCCGCCCTACGCCCAAAGGTGCTCGGCCTGGCCGAACTGGCCGCGGCTACGATGCACGAGGCCCTTGACTTTCTGGCGATATTTTCCTCCATCGGTGCCTATGCGGGCTTTCCCGGCAACGTCGGACAGGCCAGCTACTGCGCGGCGTGCTGCTTCGAAGACGCATTCGCGGCCCAACTGCATGCCGCGGGACGTAACGTGCGCCTGATCCAATGGGGCCTGTGGGACAATGAGGTATTTGCCGGAGACGGCCTAAAGCGCTTGCAGCGGCAGGGCACTTATCCGATGCGTGCCGCCGACGCCGTGGACGCCTTCGAACGGATCCTTGCGGGTGTCGAAAGCCACGTTGTGCATGCCTGTCTTTCTGAATCGGTCTGGCAGGCAATGGGCGCGGCCGCACCCGCCAGTCGGCTCTTCACCGAAACGGCATCGGCTCTGCTCGGTTATGGCCGAAACACCGAGCGGGGGGATGAGTCGTTACATCTCGCGGTCGACGCGTACGGGCGGGCGTTGGTTCAGAGGGTCATGCGGCAGCAAGGCTGGGGGGAGGATCGGATTGGGCGGGACGCATGGCGCGCCAGATGGAAGGTCCTGCCGCGGTACGACCGATTGCTGGACGGGTTGTTGGACATACTGCAACGCCCCGCGTCCCGAGCACCCACCCGCGACGAGTTGTTGTCGCGAGCACCGAGCCTGCGGGAGCCGTTGGAGCTTCTGGAACTGTGCACCGCCGCATTGCCGGACGTAATCAGTGGCGAGCGACAGGGGACAGATGTTCTGTTTCCCGGCGGGTCCATGCAGCGCGTCGAGGCGATCTACCGCAACCAACCCGTGCTCGCCGCATGCAGCGCGATGCTTGCCGCCGCTGTCGTCGCCGCTCGGCCTTTGCGGGTCCTGGAGGTCGGTGCCGGCACGGGCGCGACCGCGGATGCTGTCCTCGCGGCGATGCCAGCCGATTCAGTCTTCGAGTATCATTTCACCGACGTGTCAGCTGGCTTTGTGCGCCACGCGCGTCAGAGACAAAACGATCCCAGGCTACGGTTCGGTGTCCTCGATATTGAACAAGCAACAACTGCTCAAGGCTTCGACGCCGGCGGCTTCGATCTGGTGCTGGCAACCAATGTCTTGCATGCGACGCGTGATATCCAGGAGACTTTGCGCCATATTGAGGCATTGCTGAAGCCTGGCGGGATGCTGCTGATAAACGAAATGACCGTGGCGGAGGACTTTGCCACGCTTACCTTCGGATTGCTGGATGGCTGGTGGCGAGCCCGCGATCCAGAAACCCGATTGCCGCATAGCCCTTTGCTGGATGTGCAAGCCTGGCGACGTGAACTGAACCGAGCCGGATTCGGCAACGTAACAGCCGCCCCCGCACCTGGGTTCGAGGATGTGCAAACCTGCCCCCAGGTCGTCCTGCTGGCCGCCAAGGCAGCACTCTGCCCGGCCGTTGCGATCCCGCGCCCAGACACCGAGGCAGCGCCCGCTATCGCCACCCGCGTGGCGACCGCGGCAGGGAGTGTCGAGGCCCTGGTGCGCGGCCTAGTCGCGGCGGGACTGGACCTGGAACCAGACGCCATCGACCCGGACGCGCCCTTCGGGGATCTGGGTGTGGACTCCATCGTCGCGCCACAAATCGCCGAAGACATCAACCGGGCCGCCGGAATTTCTTTGCGGTCAACCGATCTTTACAACTTCGCGACGGTGCGGGCACTGACTTCCCATATCACCGAGAATTTTCCGAACTGTGCAATCAACCTGGCACCGCCTCCGATGGTTCAACCGGGGCCGACGCCAGCGAACCCGACACCGCACTTGGTCGCGAATGTCGGGCCGGTTCAGTCCAGAGGGATCGAAGCAATTGGCGCAGACCGGGCCATTGCCATCGTTGGCATGGCGGGACGTTTCCCGGGAGCCCCGAATGTCGAGGCATTCTGGCGCAACATCGCCGCCGGTCGTTCAGCCGTGCGGGAAGTGGACCGGTTCGATCTCTCACCTCATTTCTCCCCCGAGCGCGGTCAGCCAGGAAAGACCTATGCCAAGTGGGCGGCGTTGCTGGACGACCATGACCGGTTCGACCCCCTTTTCTTCGCGATCTCCCCCGCGGAGGCCGAGGCGATGGACCCGCAACAACGCCTCTTGCTACAGGAAGCCTGGCACGCGCTGGAAGATGCGGGAGCCACACCGCAAAGCCTGGATGCAACCCGTTGCGGTGTGTTCGTCGGCGCATCCGCCAACTCATACCAGGCACCCGCCTCACCCAGCCTCCAGACCCTCGGCGGGTCCATGGCGATCCTATCCGCGCGGCTTTCATACTTCCTTAACCTGAAGGGACCGACGTTCCCGATCGACACTGGGTGCTCGTCCTCCCTCGTCGCCCTGCATCTCGCCTGTCAGAGTCTGCGGCTCGGCGAATCCGACATGGCGATCGCGGCCGGAGTTTCATGCAATCTGCTGTCTCCACCGATATTCTTCTATCTAGCGGATGCCGGCATGGCCTCGGCGGAAGGGTTGTGCAAGACATTTGACGATACAGCCGATGGCTTCGTCCCCGGAGAAGGTGTCGGCGTGGTCGTCCTGAAACGCCTGGCCGATGCGGTACGCGATGGCGACCGTATCCACGCGGTGGTGCTGGCGACCGGTATCAACCAGGACGGCAAGACAAGCGGCCTGACCGCGCCCAGTGCCACGTCGCAAACCGACCTTGAACGCACTGTCTACCAGCAGGCCGGTATCAATCCCGCAACGATTGGGCTGATAGAAGCGCACGGGACCGGAACCCGATTGGGCGATCCGATCGAGGTCGCCGCGTTGACCGACGCATTCTCGGGATACACGTCGGAGAGGGGCTTCTGCGCCATCGGATCCGTCAAAACCAATATCGGCCATGCCATGGCCGCGGCCGGCATTGCGGGCCTTTTGAAGGCCGTGCAGGCCCTGCGTCACCGCACCTTGCCAGCAAGCCTGAATTTTTCGACCCCGAACCGCCATATCGATTTCGTGAACAGCCCGTTCGTGGTGAACACACAAACCCGCCCCTGGACCAGCGCCGACAGACGCCGAGCAGCCGTCAGTTCGTTCGGGTTCAGCGGGACGAACGCCCATGTCGTGCTGGAGGAAGGTCCGGCTGCCCCGCCTGACGGTTCCGATCCCGGACCGTTCCTGTTCGTCGTGTCGGGGCGGACCGCGGCGGCCCTGGAACGACGTGTCCTGGACCTGGCAGACTGGTTGCAGGCCGAACCCGGCGCATCGGCGGCGAACGTCGCCTATACACTCGCGGTGCGGCGGGCCCATTTCCGCTTCCGACGCGCGTTCATTGCGCACTCGCTGCCCGATCTCGCGATCGGACTGGCGGGGCGCGAGGTGACTGCCGATGCGCCCGCCGGCCTGCGGGATCTGGCAAACCGTTACGTGGCTGGCGAGGCCGTTGATTTCGGCTCCATGACAGGGCGTCTGGTCAGCCTGCCGGGTTACCCATTTGAACGAGAGCGCTTCTGGAACCCGGAGACCACCGCTCCGACGATCCGTCCCGGTCTGCGCGATCAGGTGGCCGGCTGGCTCACCCGCGATCACGTCATTCGGGGCCGGCGGCTGTTGCCCGGGGCCGCGTTCCTGGAACTGGCCCGCGCTGCCGCCACGGGGGCAGAGCCAGCATGTTCGATGCGGGACATCCTTTGGTCAACGCCCGTGGATGCGACGGATGGCGCGTCCGGTTTGGTTCTCGACACGGATCGGGTTGCGGAAGGATTGAGATGCTCGCTGCGGACTGACAGCGTGACCCACGCGACCGCCCTGGTTGTCCCTTCCCATAAGGATCGA
>CAMBXJ010000224.1 GCA_945871455.1 Asaia bogorensis | reverse complement strand
AACCTTGGCCGCGTCAGGCACCAAGACCCACGCCGCGCAGCACCGCCACCAACGGCTCGGTTCCGAAGCTTCGTGCGGCCGACAAACGAGCCCGCTCGCCAAGCCCCCGGCGCGCCGCTTCGTTGTCCGCGAGGAACCGCAGATGCGTCACCGCATCGCCCAGGTCGGGTTCGGCCCAGCTTGCATTGCGATACACCGACCGGTCGTCACTGGCAGGCACCAGGCGGTAGCCGACCAACGCCGCATTGTCCCGGTCCATGTAGTCCATGTTGCCCGACCAACCGGTCGCGATGACGGATCGTCCCAACATCATCGCCTCGGCCGGGACCAGGCCGAAGCCCTCGCTGCGATGCAGGGACAGCACGATGTCGCTCGCCGCGGTCAGGGCATGACGATCCCGGTCCGGCATCGCCCGGGTTTCGACGCGAATGTTCGGGGCCTGAGCGGCCTGGAGCAAACGCGCAAAGTCGTCGGGCGCGTGATCCGCGTGCAGGACCTTGACCAGCAGCAGCCGGTCGGAGCGCGTCCCGAATGCCATCCGAAAGGCCCGGATGGCGGCAAGCGGATTCTTGCGCTCAAACGACGAGGCCATGTTGAACGACATCAACACGATCACCGCGCTGTCGGGCAGACCGAACGCGGCGCGGTCGAGCGCGGACGGGTTTGGCGGTGCCATGGCGAGAGCCGGCGGCACGACGCGCACACACCCTGGCATCAGCGGCTCCAACGCGGCGGCGGTGAAGCGTGAGGGAACCCAGACCTCGTGCACGAATCCGCGCCCCCCGTGCCATTCGGGCGGGACGACCGGTAGCTCCCACGCCCAATAGCCGATGATCCGACGTCCGCGCGTCAGACCGCGCCCCAGTCGCAACAGGGCCAAAGGCAGGAACGGGGCGTTCACGTGCAGGACCAGGGGCGCGCCGAATGGCGGGACGTCCATTGCGGTGCCGTCCACACCCTTGCGGTCGATGGGTGATGGGACATCCAGGGTCCATACCGGCAAGCCCAGGCCGTGAACCGCCCGGGCCATCAGACGCGCCCCCTCGCCCAGGCCGGACGGCTGGGAAAACTCGCCCGCGATCGCCAGACCGTGTTCGCCTTTGGGCGGCATTCGGTCCGGCCGCGGAGCCAGCCGAGACGTTGCCATGGTGAACGCGCGCCGCCGCATGTCCGGCGGCAGGCAGCGCCAAACCCTGTGAGCAATCCCGGGCGAGAAACTGGGGGCCAGATCCAACATGACGACCGATTGTCGTCGAGCGCCCTTAAGAACGGCTTAAGATTGCTCGTGGCAGGGTGCGATCGGCCGGTCGCGCCGATCAGAGGATGCCAATGGCGGCATGGTTCGGCGCTTGTTCCTACGGCAATCCAGCCCGGAAGCGCCCTACGCGGAACGGCGGCTGAACACCAGAAGAACGACACCCGCGACCAGGAACGCGATACCGGCGATGTCCGGAACGGTCACGTTATGTTGTTCGGAAACCGACGCCGTAACCGGTCCCAGATCGATCACCTTCTTCTCGGTCGTATAGGAGAACCGTCCGAACAGCAGGCCGGCGCCGCCGAGGGCGATGAGCAATAATCCAACGATGGCCACGGGTTTCATCGCGCATGGTTCCTTTGAATGACGGGTGCAACAACTGGGGCGAGAAGCGAGGGTACGGCGAAGCGTCAATGCGCCGCAGCATCGACGCCGGCGGAATACCGCCACGGACCAACCGCTGATTGGGACATTAACGATGCCACGACCGCCACATCGGTCGGTATGATCGCCACCCAGGATGGGCGGCCAGCCGCGCCACTATCCGCATATCAACGCGGCGCTGGCCGAGTGGCTTCATCCCACTCATATTATATAAAATGGGACCGCGTGCCGCTGGATCAATGGCTGGCGTGCGTACCAGTGGCGATCCGGCCCAATTGGCCAGAAAAGCGACGCCCGCGGCTTCCTATGCCGCGTAGGCCCAGCAGATTTCGGGCGGCAGCGCGACGACGATCTCACTATCGACGTCATGGCGCGCGGCGCTGCCAACTTCCAACGCCTCGATGGTGGCGCCGGCGAGGGTCAATTCATAGACCGTCTGGGTGCCCTGGTAGTGACGCGATGCCACCCGCACCTTGAACTGGTTCGGGCCGGCACCGACCGGCGACAGCCCAACATTGTCCGGGCGCAAGGCGACCTTCACGGCCGCCCCCTCGGAAACCCCATCACCGAGGCGTGCCGTCAGTCGCTCATTGGCGCCCACAGCGATCACCCCGAACGCCCCATCCCGAGACACCACCGTGCCATCGATCACATTCGACGCCCCCGTGAACCCCGCCACAAACAAATCCGCCGGCCGATTATATATCTCGCTCGGCGTATCGAGTTGCAGCAGCTTTCCGTCCCGCATCACGCCGATGCGATCGCCCAGAACCACGGCCTCGGTCTGGTCGTGCGTCACGTAAAGCGCGGTCAGGCCGACCCGCTTGATGATGCGGCGCAGGTCGTCACGCAGGCGCAGCCGCAACTGCGCGTCGAGGTTGGAGAGCGGTTCGTCCAGCAGCAGAATCTGCGGCTGGTAGACCATGCTGCGGGCGAGAGCGACCCGCTGCATCTGCCCGCCGGACAATTGCGTCACCGGCCGGTCCGCGTAAGATCCCAGTTCCACCAGGTCCAACGCCTGCTCGACCGCCTTGTTCAGTTCGGACCGCGGCGTGCCGCGGGCCTTCAGCGGATAGGCGACGTTCTGGCGCACCGTCATGTGCGGCCAGACGGCGTAGGACTGGAACACCATGCCCAGATTCCGACTTCGCGGGGGCACCAGCACGCCAGCCTGCGGATCGGTGTACATCGTCCCACCGATCACGATGCGCCCGGACGTCGGATGCTCCAACCCCGCGACGCAGCGCAAGGTCGTGGTCTTGCCACAGCCGGAGGGCCCCAGCAGCACCACGATTTCTCCCGCGGCAATGGTGAAGGACACATCGTCCACGGCGGCCTTGGCCACCGGTGGCTTGCCGGTGGTGAAGACCTTGCGAAGCTGCTCGACGCGAAGTTCGGAGGACATGTTACTGACGGTATCCGAATGCCTTGTTCCAGTCTTCCAGCCAACGGGCGTTGAGCGACTCGAACTGAGCGAAATCAGGGGTCCACAGCTTGTCGGTCTTCGGATCGAAGCCCGGCGGCGCAATGGGCGGATTCTTCAGGGCGGTCATGTTGCCCTGGTCGCGCAGGGAGTGCTCCTGGCCCTCATCGGACAGTATCCAATCCATCCACAGGCGGGCCGCATTGGGATGGCGGGCGGATTTAGGAATGGCGCTGCCGTATGGAATGATCGGCACACCTTCCTTGGGATAAATGGCATCGATCGGCGCACCGGCGACCTTCTTCGGATAGACGATGTTGTAGATCAGCGGGGCCACCAGGATTTCCCCACGCACAACGGCATCGGACAGCGGCGCGCCGGATGGGTAGAGCTTCGTCTTGTTGGCGGCGAGCTTCGGCCAGTAGTCCTCGCCCAGCACCTGGCGTTCGAACATCGCCCGCGTCCAGGTTGTGCCGCCGGACGGCGCGATCACCTGGCCGACCTTGCCGTCGGCCCATTCCGGCTTGGTCAGGTCCCACCAGGTCTTCGGCGGATTCTTCACCAGTTCGGTGTTCCACGCGATCGACCAGGCCGGCGTGATGCTCGGCCAGATCTTCGGCGACACCAGAGTTGCCGGCATGTAGTCGGCCGCGTTGGGCGGCGCGTAATCGGCGAACAGCTCCTCCAGCGACTTCACCTGCGCGCGGTCGGAATGGTCCAGGATATCGGCTTCGAGCTTGTTCTGCGACGCTTCGGTGCGGACCCGGGTAATCAACTGACCGCCGGATGCGCGCACCATGCGCACCTTGATGCCGGAGAAGCGCTTGTTGAACAGGGTTATCGTATCCTGCATCACCTCCGGGAAGGCGGCGGTGTAGAGGATCAGCTCGCCTTCCTTCTTCGCCGCATCGACCAGGGATGCGGGCGCCTGGAACGGTTTCGCGGCGCGGGCGGGGCCGTATTTGGCGATCAAAGTCAGCGCGGCGAGCGATCCAAGCGCGTGGCGGCGGTTCAGGGTGATCATGCGGTCAAGAGTCCTTACTGTCGGTAGCCATAGGTCTTGTTCCACTCCTCCAGCCACTTGTCACGCAGGCTGTTGAAGGCGGCGAATTCGGGCAGCCACAGTTTATGGCGGGTGGCATCGAACATATCGGGCTTCGCCGGCGGGCTGGCCAGGGAGGTCAGGTTGCCCTGCTCGCGGATCGACTGGGTCTGGCCGTCATCGGACAGCACCCAGTCCAGCCAGAGCTTGGCGGCATTCGGATAGCGCGCGGATTTCGGGATGCCCGAGCCGTAGGGGATCACCGGGATGCCCTCGGGCGGATAGATCGCCGCGATCGGTGCGCCGTCCCGCTTCTTGGGGAAGGCGGCGTTGTGCGTGAGGGGCGCGATCAATATCTCCCCGCGCGTCACGCTGTCCGACAAGGGACCGCCGGAGGGGAACAGTTTGGGCTTCGTCGCCGCCTGCCTGACCCAGTAGTCATCGGCAAGGACCAGACGCTCGAACATGATGCGGGTCCAGGTGGTGCCGCCGGATGGGCCGATCACCTGGCCAATCTTGCCATCGCCGTATTCCGGCTTGCACAGATCCATCCAGTTCTTCGGCGGGTTCTTCACCAGTTCCGAATTCCAGGCGATGCACCACGAAATCGTGGTCGTGGGCCAGAGCTTGGGGGACACCAGCGCGGCCGGCATGTAATCGGCTGCATTCGGCGGCGCATAATCGGCGAGCAGTGCCTCCAGGTCCAGCATCTGCCCGCGGTCGGAATGCTCGATCACGTCCGCTTCCAGCTTGCCCGCGGCGGCTTCCGTGCGAACGCGGGTGATAAGTTGGCCGCCCGATGCGCGGACGAAGCGGACCTTCACGAACGGGAAGCGCTTGTTGAAAAGGTTGATGACCTCCTGCTGCACCTCTGGGAAGGTGGCGCTGAACAGGGTGAAGCCGCCTTCCTTGCGCGCGGCGTCGATCAGTGACCCAGGCGGGTCATAAGGCTTGGCCGCTCGTGCGGGGCCGTAGGTGAGCGTTGCCCCGGCGGCTGCGAGCGAGCCGATAACCTGACGGCGTGTAAGCTGCATCGTATCCTCCCGTTGGGCGGCGCCGGAGGTAGGCCGGTTCGCCGAGCAGGTTGGTGCCCCGGCGATCGGCGTCTTCCGGTCAGCCGGTTCTGACGACTCCTCCTTCGGCGGCGCCGCGAGAGAGCCAGTTGGTGCACGTGATCAGGACGGCGAGCAGCGCCATCTGCACCAGGCTGAACGCCGCGGTGATGCCGATATTGCCACCCTCGTAGTAGCCCAGAAGCTGCACCGCCATGACCATGGTGCCGCTGGAATAGAGGAACAGCGACGAACCCAGTTCGCGGATCGCCAGGATGAACAGCAAGGTCATGCCGGCGACGACTCCCGGGCGGGCCAGCGGCAGGACGATGGTGCCGATGGTGCCCAGCATGCCGCGGCCGCAGATCCAGGCGGCTTCTTCCAATTCCTTGTGCAGTTGCATCAGGGATGTGGACAGCGCCTTCACGGTATCGGGCAGGAAGCGGGCGACGAAGGCCAGCGCGAGGATCCAGAACGTGCCGTAAAGACCGCCCGGCAACCCGATCCAGGCCCACAGATAGGCGACGCCGATCACCAGCCCGGGAATGGCGACCGGGATCGTGGTGATGATGTCGATGATCCGCCGACCCGGCGTCTGGGTGCGGGTGATCGTGTAGCCGATGGCAAACGACAGGATGCCGCCGACGATCGCGGTCAGGATGCCGACATACATCGAGTTGTAGATCGATTGCAGCGTCAGCGGATTGTCGAACATCTTGCTGAAATGGATCCAGCTATACTGCTTCATATCGAACAGCGCCGGAATGTCGCGGATGAACATGAATTTTCGGAATGCCGCGACGATCAGCGCCAGGGTCGGCAGGATCACGACCACGAAAATATAGACGATCGCCAGCCCCAACGTCAGGAACCGCCATGGCCCCAGGTTCAGCGACCGCGGCCGAAATGCCTTGCCGGCCACCGTCGTGTAGCTGCGCCCGGAGATCGCCTTCTGTTGCAGGTAGACCAGCACCCCGGTCACGATCATCAGGATGACGGCGACCGAGGCCGCGGTGTTGTATTGCGGCGGCGACCACGCCGTCAGCGCGAAGATATACGTCGTCAGGACCGGGATATTGGCGGGCGACCCTAGCACCGCGGGGATGCCGTAGATGCCGAGCATGATGATGAAGGAGAGGAGCATGCCGGCGATGATGGCGGGCATGATCAGGGGAAAGGTCACCGTCGCCATGGTGCGGGTCGCGCTGGCACCGGAGATTTCGGCGGCTTCCTCCAGCGACGGGTCCATGTTGCGCAAAGCGGCGGCGGTGAACATGTAGACATAGGGCGCGTAGTAGATGCCGAAGACGAAGATCATGCCGGTCATCGAGTAGAGGTCGATCCGGATCGGCAGCCCTGCCTTCGACATGATCAGATTGATCAACCCGGTCTTGGGTGAACCGAGGATCGCCCAGGCGACACCGGCGACCAGCGGCGGCACGAACAGCGGCAACATGCCGGCGCTGGCGATCAGCGCCTTGCACGGCGTGTTGGTGCGCACCACCACCCAGGCAAACGACAGGCCGATGAAGACGGCGACGATGGTGCCTCCCCCGCAGGCGATCAGGGAGTTGGCCAGCGCGCCCGCGACATTCGGGTTGGCGGCGACGGTCAAGAAGTTGGCGATCGACAGGTCCGACAACTGGTAGCCGTCGACCACGGGATTGACGTTTGTCAGTGCCCCGATCAGCAGCATGGATGTCGGGTAGATGATCAGGAAAGTCAGCACGGCAACCAACAGAGCCGCCCAGGCCCAGGGCAACCAGCGATGCGACCGCGACGCGAATGAGTTCGTCTTTGCTCCGCCCATGGCGAGGCTGGTCGCCTGTGCGTCCACCCGATGTTCTCCCTGTCAATCGAGGCAAACTGTCACAGGGGGGGCGTCGATGGCAATGCGGTGTGTTGGCGTGCGTCGGTTGGATGGGGTCCGGTCCGTCGAGCAGGCCGATCGTGCTGTACAGACGCACGTCTGATAATGTCTACACGCGTACCCGCCGAGGGATTTTATCCCGACATTACTGGGGCCATCATGCCGCTGAACATCCGCAGC
>CAMBXJ010000223.1 GCA_945871455.1 Asaia bogorensis | reverse complement strand
ACTGGAACATTGTCGTTTGAACACCTGGGGCCTACCCGGACCCGTCTGCGTCCGGGTAGGCCCCAGGGGTTCAAACGACAATGTTCCAGTTCCAAAGCCCGTCGGCCTTGGCGGGTCCAGGGCAGCGCCCTGGTCTGGGTCCCCAAGGGGAATTGGGGCGGGCATTGGGGCGGAAGCCCCATCCCTTCGCCCTCAGGCGTACAACAACGCCGGAGGCTGGCCCTTTGGATGCGCATGGTCGAACACCACCCAGGCATGGTGGTGCTGCCCATGATTGGTCTTCTCACCCATATCGAACCAGCGGATTCGGTGAGTCAGCACGATCACCGACGCAAACGGCCCCGCCGACATCTGTTCGGCGACACGCTGGCCGGCGATCCATTGCAGGCGCACCAACAGGGCAAGCTGCCCCTGCACTGACTCGGTCAACATCAGCGCATGCCGCAGGAAATTCCGCATTGCGTTCGGCGATCGGCGTTGGCCGACCTGCGTCCCGGTTTCACCGTAGGGCGGATTGGTGACGATCGATCGGCATTCCGCCGGCACCGTGTCGCAGCTCAGGAAATCCACTCCGGCGATTCCGAAGCCGCGATCCATGATATCGGTCGAATGCACATCGTGCCCGTGCGACTCCAGCACACGGGTCATGGCACCGGTGCCGCAGCAAGGCTCCCAGATCCGGCCGCGAAATGTCACGTGCGACAGCAGGGCCTCGGTCACCCATTCAGGGGTCGCATAGAAATCCTGCCCTTCGCGCTCATAGCCCGAGACATGGATCGCGCGCGTGTCAGATGCCCGTTCGATGGCGTGTGGCTGCCCAACCACGCGCGCACCATCCAGCAAAAAGTCCGATTGAAGCCCCGGCATATGTGGCCCTGCCCCTATTTGGTATTCCCTGGCGCATCCAATGGCCAGAGCGCTTCCCGCCACCAAAGCGCGATCGCCAGAGTCGCGGCAAGGCCAAATATGCAGTACCCGGACGCCATGGCGATGTAGCCGAACCACTCGATGAGAAACCCCGACGCCAGCAGGCCCACCGGCAGGCCGTAGATCGCCAGCATGCGCACGCCCATGACGCGGCCGCGATACTGTTCCCCGGACACGCGCAGCAGCATCACCACCAGCGGCACCATGCTGAAACTCTGCACCAGACCGGTCACCACCAGGACGATCCCGCCACTGATCGCATCCGGCATCAGCACGAACACCTGCAACAGCGCGTACCAAAGCAGGGCGGCCACGATCATCATCCGCCCGGTGGGCCAGGCCTGCCCCACCAGGCTGAGTGCGATGGACCCCAGCAGCCCGCCAAAGGCGAAACAGGCGATCAGGATGCCCAGGCCGGTCTGGTCGACGTGATAGATTTCCCGCGCGATGTACGGCAGCAGACTGCCGGTCATCGGGAAGGCGGTCATGTTGACCAGAAACGCCAGCCACATCGCCGCGTGCAGGCAGGGGGTGCGCCAGACATAGGCCAGGCCCTCGAACACCTCCCGCGCGAAGGACGCCGATCCGACCCCGGCCGCGCGCCGGTGCGTCAGGCCCGCGCCACCCAACCCGGTCAGCACCAGGCCAGCCGCATAGAAGGCGGTGACCGCGACATAGACCGGCCCCATGCCCAGCGCGGCGATCAGCCCGGCGCCGAACAACGGCCCGGCGATGCGGGCGATATCGGCGGTGGTCCGCGCCACGCCCATCGACGCCATCAACTGTTCCGCCGGCATGATGGCGGCGATCAGGGCATTGCGCATCGCCAGGTCGGACGGCCGGACCAGCCCCGCCAGGGTGGCGAGGATCATCACATGGATCGGTTGCAGGGTGTCGGTCAAAGCCAGCGCCGTCATGATCGCCGCCAGCACCGTGTAGACCGCGCGCATCGCGCACAGCACGTTGCGGTGCCCGAACTTGTCCCCCGCCATGCCGAACATCGGCGCGATCAGGGTGCCCAGGAAGCGCAACGACCCAAACAGGGTCAGCAGCAGCACGGACTGGGTCTCGACCAGGATGTACCAGCCGAGGATCAGCAGTTCCATCTCGATGGCCCAGTTGGTCAGCAGATCGGCCGGCCACTGGAGCAGGAAGCCGCGCACCCGGAAGGGGGCGAAGAATTTCGTCCGCTGTCGCCCGGTCATCGCGCGTTCATCGTGCGTTGCTCATCGTGCGGTGCTCATCGTGCGTTGCTCATCCTGCGTTGCTCATCGGGCATTACCCGGGGCGCCGAGCGGCCATATCGCGTCTTTCCACCACAGGGCGATCGCGGCGGTGGCCACCAATCCAACGACGCAATAACCGGTGGCGGTGGCAACGAAACCGAACCACTGGATCAGCACGCCGGACGCCATAAGGCCCAACGGAAGACCGTAGATGGCGAGCATGCGCACGCCCATGACGCGGCCGCGATAGCGCTCTCCGGCGACATGCAGCAGCATCGCGGCCATCGGGACCATACTGAAACTCTGGGAAAATCCGGCCGCCACCAGCATGACGCGGCCACCAACCTGGTCCGGCATGGCGATGAACAGCAGCAGCATCACGTACCAGACCACGGAAAAGATCACCATCATCCGCGCCGGTCGCAATGCTCGCCCGGCCATGCCGACGGCGATGGACCCGAACAGGGCGCCGCCACTGAAACTGGCGACGAGCGTGCCGAGACCGGTCTGGTCGATATGGTAGATTTCGCGGGCGACGTATGGGAGCAAACCCAGGGTGATCGGAAACGCGGTCAGGTTGACCAGGAAGGCCAGCCACATCGCCGCCAGCAGGCAGGGGGTGCGCCAGACATAGCGCATGCCTTCCATCACTTCCCGCAGAAAGGAGGGATGGACCGAACCCACCAGATGCCGCTGGGTCGGCCCGCGCCCGATGAACCCGGTCAGGATCATGCCGGCCAGATAGAACAGGGTGATCGTCAGACAGGCCACGGTCATGCCCATGGCGGCCAGCAGCCCAGCCCCCGCGAGCGCCCCGATCACCCGAGCCGAATCCGACGTGGTTCGCGAAACGCCCATCGCGCCCATCAACAGCGGGGCCGGCACGATCTCCGCCACCAGGGCATTGCGCATGGCGATATCCGACGGGCGGACCATGCCGGAACCGGCGGCGACCAGCAGGGCATAGGCCGGTTCCAGCGAACCGGTAAACGCCAGCGCGGTCAGCACCAAGGCCAGCACCGCATAGGTGGCGCGCATCAGGCACAGCACGTTGCGATGCCCGAACCGGTCCCCCGCCATGCCGAACAGCGGTGAAACCAAAGTGCCCATGAATTGCAGCGAGCCATACAACGTCAGCAGCAGCACCGACCCGGTTTCCACCAGGATGAACCATCCCAGGATCAGCACTTCCATCTCCACCCCCCAGGACGTGAGGAGATCGGCTGGAAACTGATACCGGAAGCTGCGCACCGCGAAGGGGGCGGTCAGGTTCGATCTCGTCTTGCCGCTCATGCACCCACCGGTGCTCTCGACGTTCGGCGGCAGCGGCTCGCGGCCCGGAGCGCGCGGCGCCAGGGGCGACATGTTGGCCAAACCAATGGACGTTCCTCGGTCTTGTCGGCCGGACGCCAGCCGTTGCTCGGAGCCTAGGACATAACCGCGTCCGCTGGAACGGTGGAGGCGGCGGAACGCAGGTCAGAGCCGTCCGGTTAGGGGTTGATTAACTTCTGGGCCGTAAGGTCCCGACCGCGACATGGGGTGTCCATCCGTCGCGTGGATCGAAACACAAGATCGCGGGTCCCGTGGTCCGGCCCGACGGTTGCGGCCGTTGCGGCCGTTGCGATCGGAACACCGGAACCAACGAAAGTCCGAACCGAAGAAAGGGTCGCTCCATTGCATATCATCGCAAAAGTCCTCGCCACCGCCGTGCTGTTCGCCGCTGTCGGCGCGTCGGCGCAAACCGGCGAAACGCCGCCCGTCCTGGATGGCGCGAAAACCATTTCCGCACGGGACGCCAAGGCGGCGATCGAGGCCGGTGCTCAGCCGTTGGACGTTCGCAAGAAGGCATCCTTCGTCGAAGGACGGCTGCCAAAAGCCAAGGCGATCGGGGCGGCCAAGGATCCGAAGACCAATGAATTCAATGTCAGCGTGTTCGGGGCCAAAAAGGATGCGGCCGTCGTCGTTTACGGCCATGGCACGGATGGCTGGTCCGCCGTCGCCGCGGTCAACAGCGCGGTCAAGGCCGGATTCACCAACGTGCTGTGGCTGCGCGGCGGCTACACCGAATGGGCCGCGGCCGGAATGCCGGTCGAACAGTAACCAATTAAGGACAGATGCGGGATGCGCGCCTTGTTTCGACGGTTCGACCGGATCGCGATCCGCGTGCCACTGGGCATGGCCGCGGTCGCGCTGCTGTTTACGTCGGTCGTCTGCCTGGCTGTCGCATTCAACCACCGCAGTCTGGACTTCCTGTCAGACCTCTCAACCCGTGATCTCAAGACCCGATCGGTCATGGAGCGGGCCGGATCCACGCTGGATGATATCAATTCACGGATTCTGGGGGTGATGGCGGGCATCTATTCGGCGCCAGGGACCGCGGCGAAAGTGACCGTCCAGTTGACCGGCCTGGTGGACCATTGGCAGGCGTTGGAGTCGATGACGCCGGATGCCGGCCGGACGGAAAGCTTCAAGGAGGCCGGGGAAACCATCGCTCAAATGCCGGTCTTCGCCGACGATCTTATCGCCGCGCTGAAAACCAGCGCGACCCTGGAACCGCTCTACGACCGATGGCTGGACCTGGCGCCCCCCCTGCGCAAGGCCATGCGGGAGGTGTCGATCGGTCTGGACGAACGGATCAACCAGCGGGTGGAGGCCGATTTCGAACTGGCCAGGCTGGTTCTCGGCGGGCTGGTGATCGCCGCTTGTATCGGACTCCTTCTGCTGGCCTGGACCGCATACTATCTTGTCGCCGGAGTCACGCGCCCGATCGGCGGTCTGACCCAGGCGATGACCCGCCTGGCGGAAGACGATCTGGACACGGACATCCCCTATACCGGTCGCCACAACGAAATCGGCCGTATCGCCGCCGCCATGCTGGTGTTCCGGGATGGCAGGCTGGAAAACCAGCGCATGGCCGACCAGCGCGATCAGGACCGTATCGCGCGGGAGCGGCGGGCGGCCCAACTGGAAGGCCTGGTCTGGGATTTCGAGATCAAGATTGGCGATATGGTCACAGACCTGACAGCCGCCGCCGGGCAGATGGAAACCACCGCGGGATCGATGTCGTCCACGGCCCGCGAAACGAAAGACCGGACCGCGACTGTTACCAACGCAGCCGTCGCCGCCAGCAACGGCGTCGAAACCGTGGCTCTGGCCGCCGGAGAACTGGCATCGTCGATCGAGGAGATCAGTGCCCGGGTCTCTCAGTCGGCGGCGATGGCGGGTCAGGCGGTGGTGGATGCGCGCCGATCCGACACGACTGTCCGGGCGCTGTCGGACGGGGCACGGAAAATTGGCGACATCATCGGGTTCATCACCGACATCGCCGATCAGACCAATCTGCTGGCACTGAACGCGACGATCGAAGCGGCACGGGCTGGCGAAGCGGGCAAGAGTTTCGCGGTCGTGGCAAACGAGGTGAAAAATCTCGCTCGGCAAACCGCCAAGGCGACGGAGGACATCGGCGTTCAGATCGCGCATATCCAGACCGTGACGCGCGATGCGGTGGAAGCGATCGGTGGCATCACCCATACGATCGAGGAAATGAGTGCGATCGCGGTTGCCATTGCCGCGACGGTCGAGGAGCAGGGTGCGGCCACCGCCGAGATCGCCCGGAATGTGCGCCACACCGCCGGCAACACACAGGACGTAACGGACCATGTGTCCGCGGTGAGCCAGGCGGCGGATGACACCGGATCGGCGGCCGGTGAGGTGTTGCGGGCGGCGGGCGGTCTGTCTCTTCAGGCTGCGACGTTGTCGCGGGAAGTACAGCGGTTCGTTGTCGGGGTCCGGGCCGTGTGACGACACGGTGAACGCCGGACCGGATGGAGCACCAATGGGGGCACCAATGGGAGCACCAATGGCGTTGCACGGACGGCACGGCGGCCAACGCGGGCGGGGTGCGATTCAACATTGTGTGGAGTGATATCGACGGCCCTAACCACGGACCGATAGCCTCCCCTCACCGTCCCACAACTTTGGTTCGCACCCACGCGGGCCGTGCCCTTGAGCGACCGCTTGCCGTATGCTGCTATCCAGCCCGGTGAGGAGAACCAGAAAATGCTGAGCGTCACGCAGAACATGGTGTTGCCGACCGCGATCACCGGGTCCTATCCACGTCCGCTCTGGTTCGACGTCAGCCTGAGCGGGCGATCCTTCAAATCGGCCCTGGGCGATTCGTTGTTCCGGGAACAGTACCTGGACGCGGTCTCGGCCATCATCAACGCGCAGGAAGCCGCCGGGCTGGACATCGTGACCGACGGCGACAGCCGCTTCGACCTGGCCGTGGGCGGCAAGTCCTGGTTCTTCTATCCGATCGAGCGTCTGGGCGGCATCCAGGGCCACCGCGACACCTCCCGCGGCTGGATGGGCCGGCACGACCTGCGTCCCGGCAAGATCCTGTGGGAAGTGCAGGAAGCGTATCAGCCCAGTATCGTGAAAGAAAAACTCTCGCGCGGGCCATGGGAATACACCGCTTTGTGGCAGGTGGCGCAGCGCCTGACGGACCGGCCGGTGAAGTTCGGCGCGATCTGTGCCCCCGCGCTGGCCAGCATGTTGTGGAACGAGTTCTACGTCGACGACAAGGCGATGATCCTGGACCTGTGCGACATCATGAACGCCGAACTGCGGGAACTCGCCGACGCCGGCTGCCCGCTGATCCAGGTGGAGGAGCCGCCGCATCACGGACGCTCGCTGCGGCCGGACTGCACCGAGGCCGATCTGGAGTTCCTGACCGAGGCGTTCAATCGCCAACTGGTCGGTGTGAATGCCGAGATCTGGGTGCACACCTGCTGGGGCAATCCCAATCAGCAGAGGGTGTATTGGGAAGTGCCGAGCTATGAGCGGGCGATGCCGCATTTGTTGAGGTTGAACGCGGATGTGATCACGTTCGAATGTGCCAGCACCGACGGCCGGGACATGCATCTGTTCGGCAAATACAAGACCGACAAGAAGATCGGCATCGGCGTGGTGAATCACTGCAACACGGTGGTGGAACCGCCGGAATACGTGGCCAGCCTGATCCGCCGAGCGCTGGAATTCATTCCGCCGGAGCGGCTGGTGATCTCGACGGATTGCGGCTTCGGGCGGG
>CAMBXJ010000222.1 GCA_945871455.1 Asaia bogorensis | reverse complement strand
CCAGGGCAGAAGTTCCTCTTGAATGTGGAGCCAGTATGAGGATAGTGTGTCTTTAAGCGACATCGCCTGCGCCCTGGTTTCTACTGTTGGTATCTGTTGGATTCGCAAACGCATGATACCAAAGACTGGGCGCGGGCGTCTCGCCGAATTATCGCGAATTGACGGCGAAATTCACCCTGTCAGTTGGGTTTTGCAAGTAGCTCCCCAGCAAGGGCGCGTGCTGTTGGGCGCCATAGACGTCGAAATCGCCGGGGTCGCCGGCCATGATTTTCCGGGCGAGCACGACCTTGATGGCGCGTCCGACGGGATAGGGGATGATGGTCACTTCGTCCGGTGGCACGCGATAGAGGCGGCCGATGGTCGCCGCGGTCAGGGCCGGCGATTGCGCGACACGCTGGTAGTCAGTGTCGGTCGCGAACATGACGTCGAGCGTCAGGCGCCTTGGGCCGGCGTTCTTGCTGCGGATGACCTGGGCGATTTCGGACAGTTTCATGGATCTGGGTTCTCTATCGGTTGGCGGTTTGAGGATGAACGACGGTCAAAAGAATGTTCATGCGGCTACATCATTCGCCTGCGCGAGCAGTGACCTTACGATGCGTTGCGTCGGCTCCGAGGCAAGAAACTGGCGCAAGACATCCTCGAACATCAGTTCATTATCGATCGGAACCCCCTCAGGCCCGCCCATGCCTGATAGCAGCCCAGGGTATAGTTCAGTGGGCTGGAGATATTGGAGAATTCGATAGGTGTAATCATCCAGCGCGGGAACCCGGATGGATAACGCGAGTGATCGGCTATATGTCACAGGACTGGCAGTCACCATAGCCAATAGCCGATTGACTTGAGCGTTCTCTACCCATCCCTCCAGGCGTCCATTTGTCGCTTTCGTCAACGCATCGGCCTGCTCTTTCAGGATCGCGTGAGGCGTCCTAAGACCCACCACATCGGGGAGGACCCAAAAGCTTTCACTCATCCCGCACCTCCATCTCGATATTCAACGTTAGCATGATAGGCAGGTGATCGGAATGTCCGTCCCGACCGGCCTGACGGTTCAGGATCGGTTGGCCACCAACGTCGAATTTGATGCTGATATCCTTTGACTGATAGCGGAGTCAGCGATCCAGACCGTAGAAGAAGTTATCAAACACGTGCCAGAACTGGGTAACCACCCGACAAATAGGCTCTTGTAGCGTTACCTGTTGGGAGGCTGGATTCCGACCGAGGCACACAGGCATCCACCGGCGACCCTGGGCCGCCGGCCCCTGCTTCGTGCCCTTCGTGTCTTCGTGTTGAGAATCGCGGAGCCTCGGTTCGTAGTGTCCCGAACCAATGGGACTCTCCCAGACAGGCAAAGGGGGCTTGGGTTAGCACCGTGATTCTCGACCACGAAGACCCGAAGGGCACAAAGCCGCGAGGGTGCGGGGGCGCCATCGGTGGCTTGGGTCGCCAAGCAGACCGACGCCACGCAGTCCCAACAGGCAGCGCTCTGAAAGCCTAAAAATTTGGCCCTGGAGGTCCGTCCGGTTCATCGCCGAGCGGATTCCACATTGGGATGTAGAGGATAGGTGTGGTTGTGCTGCGCATCCTGCGTGGCGGCCGGCAGGCACTGTCCTTGTCCATCATGGCGAGGGCAACACCATGGCGAACCGGTGCTTCGCCGTTCCCATCGCCGCGTGCGGCATCAGCAACGGAACCGCGGGTTTTCAGGCGTTCGTGTAGTCATCGATATGATTGCCAAGACGAATGCCGCCCGATGCCCGGAAATACTCGGCCATTCCACGCTCCCTGCGTACTTGGGCGGGCATCCTGTCAGACCGGCGGCCGTACGCCTACAGAAGGGCAACGGCCGCGGCTCTACGCGACCGCCACCGGTACCCGCCCCGTGGCCGCGACGGGCGTGCCGGTCAGACCGTAGACCCCACGTTCCCCAGGCAGCGGCGCGAAGCGGTTGGTGATCCCAAGGACCGTTTCCGCTCCGCCGAGATACAGCAATCCGTCCGGCGGCATCAAGGTGGCGATAGCCTCCAGAACCCGCGCCTTGGTGGGTTGATCGAAATAGATCAGAACGTTGCGGCAAAAGACCACATCGAACTTGCCCAGGGAGCGCAGTTCCGACAGCAGGTTCCACTCCTTGAACTGCACCATTGCGCGAATGGGTTCCAGCACGCGCCAGTTGGTGTCCTCCTTCTTGAAGTATTTCATCAGCATCTGCACCGGCAGCCCGCGCTGGACCTCGAATTGCGTGTAAAGCCCTTCCCTCGCCCGGATCAGTTGCTCCCGCGAAATGTCGGTGCCGACGATCTCCACCCTGCGATTGCCGACGACCGTTGAACTTTCGGCCAGGATCATGCTCAGGGAGTAGGCTTCCTGGCCCGAGGACGACGCCGCCGACCAGACCCGCAGACCGGCCCCGGGCGGACGCGCGGCGATCAATCGCGGCAGCGCCTGGGATCGGAAATGCAGGAACGGCTTGTCGTCGCGGAAGAAGAAGCTCTCATTGGTGGTCATCGCATCGACAACGTCACGAATGAGCGGCTCTGCCGCCGGTTTCTTCAGCCGGTCGGCCAGGGCGTTCAGATCCGGCAGTTTCTCCCGCTTCAGAATCCCGGACAGGCGCGTTTCCAGCAGATAGATCTTGTCCTGGCCAATCACCAGTCCGGATCGGGCCTTCAACAATCCCGCCAGGCTGTCGAAGGAATGGCCGGTCAGGGGAGCGCTCATGGTCGTACCATCCGCAACATGTCCAGTAACTTGGGCGCAATACGAGGCAGCGGCAGCACCGCGTGACACAGGCCCGCCTGGGCCACCGCGCCGGGCATGCCCCATACGACGCTGGTGCTTTCATCTTGCGCGATCGCGGTCCCGCCAGCTTCAATCACCTGGCGCGTGCCGGCCAGCCCGTCATGCCCCATCCCGGTCAACATCGTGACCAGCACGCGCCCCTCGCAGACGGTCGTTGCGCTGCGCAGCATGGGATCGACCGAGGGCCGGCAGAAATTCTCCGGCGGATCGGATGTCAATCGCGCGCGCATCGTCCCCTTGCTCCCCTCGATCAGAAGGTGCTTGTCGCCGGGCGCAAGATAGATGCGCCCGTTGACCAGCGGCTCCCCGTCCCGCGCCTCGGCGCAGGGCAGACCACCGAGCTTGGTGATGTGTTCCGCGAGGATTGGCGTAAACGTTGCCGGCATGTGCTGAGTCAGCACCACCGGAACCGTGACCGTGCGACCGAGCCCCTGGACAAGCGTGAAAAGCGCCTGGGGCCCGCCGGTGGAACTGCCGATTGCCAGCAGGCGCGCCGGCAGGATCGACGCCGCTCGCAACGTGGCGGGTGGAGAGGACCCGATCGCGGGCTTTTCCGAACGCCGACGCAGGCGAGCCAAGCCCTTCACCTTCTCCAGGATTTCGCGGCGGAAGCTATCGTCGCCCGCGGTCCCGATGGAAGACGGCTTCGGGACGTAATCGGCGGCTCCCAGTCGCAAGGCGCGCAGGGCGATATCCGCGCCGCGCGTGGTCAAGGTCGAGGCCATGATGACACGCAAGGTCGGATCGGCGCGCAGCAGCAGCGGCAGGGCCGCCATGCCATCGAGCACCGGCATCTCGATGTCGAGGACGACGACATCCACCTGCGTTCGCCGCAGTTCCTCGATCGCCGCGCGTCCGTTGGCGACCTTGGCCACGACCTTCACGCCTGGATCGGACTCGAGCATCCGTGCGATTGCGCCGCGGATCGCCATCGAGTCGTCGCAGATCATGACGCGCGCGACTGTCGCGCTCGCCTGAGACGGAGCAATCCGCGTAAGGACCGTCACAGCAGCCCGACCTGGGAGAATTTCCCCATCAGGATCTCCTCATCGAACGGCTTCATGATGTATTCCTGAGCGCCGCTCTCGATCGCCTGGGCGATGTGGTTCATGTCGTTTTCGGTCGTGCAGAACACGACCGGCGGATTGCCGGGGCCGAATTCGCCGCGCAATTGGCGCAGGAAGGTGATCCCATCCATCACCGGCATGTTCCAATCCAGCAGGACGCAATCCGGCAACGCCTCACGGCAGGCGATCAATGCCTGTTGTCCGTCGGCCGCCTCCACGACCGCGAACCCGTTGGATTCCAGGATCCGGCGCGCGACCTTGCGCACGACCCGACTGTCGTCGACGATGAGGCAGGTGCGGCCAGAACTCATGGCTCACCCCGCTTCCGACATATTGAGCAGGCGTCCGACGTCCAGCACCACCAGCAGACGGCCATCCAGGCGATAGATGCCGGTGCTGAACTCCGCCCAGCCCTTGGCCAGGGTCGGCGGATTGCGCTCGAAGGCGCTGGCTTTCAGGCTCATGACTTCGGAAACACCGTCGACCAGCAGGGCGTAGAGTTCGCCCCCCTGTTCGGCCACCACCGACATGCGCTTCTGGCCCGCGGGCGGCGGGGGCAGGCGCAGGCGGCGGCGCAGGTCGATCGCGGTGACGATCCGCCCCCGCAGGTTCAGGCTGCCGGCGATTTCCGGCGGCGCCAGGGGGATGCGGGTAATCACCTGCTCCCCGAGGATATCGCGCACCGCCAGGACCGGCACGCCGCAGAGTTGGTCCGCGACGGTCAGGGTGACAAAAACCTGTTCCTCTTCGGTCGCGGCGTCGGGCCGCTCCATGACATCAGTGGACATGATGAATTCCTTTTGATGGCTTCCTTCGGGTCGGATCAGGCGGCGACCGGTTCTGCCAGGCATTCGCGCAGACTGGCGACCAGGGCCTCGCGCTGCGACTTGGGCACGTAGTCGGTGAAGCCGGCCTCGCGACCGGCCTCGACATGGCGCGGCTCGGTGTGAGAGGTCAGGGCGATCAGCGGCAGTTCCGCCCAGATCCCGCCGGACCGAACGGTCTGGGCAAAGGCGATCCCATCCATCTCCGGCATTTCGATGTCGGATACGATCGCATCGAACATCGTGCCAGCTTCACGCATCCGCAGGGCTTCGGCGCCGCTGGAGGCCGAGGAGACGCGGAACCCCGCCGCGCTCAGGCTGGGGATGATCAGTTGACGGAAGAAGTCATTATCTTCCACCACCAGGACCCGCGCGGACTGCGATGTCCGCCCCTGTTCGGCCCCCTGGAACCAATCCTGCCACGCCTGCATCAGCCAGTATCCGGTATCCAGAACATCCGTCGCATGGCCGGCTATGACGGCCGATCCCAGCAGACCGGGCCGAGAACCGGACAGCTCGATCTCCAGCCGGTCCTCCACCACGTCGACGATTTCATCGACCATCAGCCCCATCGTCCGCTCGCCGTCCGCGAACACCAGAAGCGGCTGACTCGGCCTGTCCGTTGCCGGCGTGCCGCCGATGGAGATCAGCGGCATCAGCTTGCCGCGATACTGCGTGACCGGAGCGCCGCACGAGATTTCGATCTTGTCGCGGGAGATATCCTCCAGACGCGCGACGAGCCCGAGCGGGACCGCCATCTTCTGCTCTCCGCCGGCGCGGAACAGCAACATCGCGGTCTTCTCGGCCGATCGGTGGGTTTCGACGACCTTCGACTTCTGGTGCTTGCTGTCGCCCGCCGCGCCGACCCCGGTCGCCCGCGCGATGCCGTTCGGATCCAGGATCATGATGACGGACCCGTCGCCCAGGATGGTGTTGCCGCTGAACATGGTGACGTGCCGCAGGATCGGGGCCACGGGTTTCACCACGATTTCCTCGGTATCGAACACCCGATCGACGATGATGCCCAACAGGCTGGAGCCAACCTGCGCGACGACGATATAGGCGCCGCTGCTGTCGCTCGCCGTTACTCCCAGTTCGAGCAGGCTGGTCAGGCTGACCAGCGGCAGCAGCCGATCGCGCAGCCGCAGGACGGGGGTGTCGTTGATCCGCTCGATGACGCTTTCGCTGCCGGCACCCTGCTCGCCTTCATTTTTGGCGCGGACCAGTTCGACGACGCTCAGTTGCGGGATGGCGAACCGTTCCCCGCCCGCTTCGACGATCAGCGCGGACACGATCGCCAGGGTCAGCGGGATTTTGATGGTAAAGGTCGTGCCCTGGCCTGGCGTGCTCTTCAGATCGACGGTGCCGCCGATCTTCTCGATATTGGTCTTGACCACATCCATGCCGACCCCCCGGCCGGACACCGCCGAGATCGTCGCCGCGGTCGAGAACCCGGCGCGGAAGATGAAGCGTTGGATCTGCTGGTCGCTCATGGACGCCAGCTCGCCCTCGGTCGCCAGCCCGTTGGCAACCACCTTGGCCTTGATCCGATCGACGGCCAGGCCGCGGCCGTCGTCCGAGATTTCCAGGATGATGTGTCCACCTTCATGGAACGCGTTCAGCGTGATGTGCCCGGTTTCCGCCTTGCCGGCGGCGCGCCGTTCCGCCGGATTTTCCAAACCATGATCGCCGCTGTTGCGCACCATATGCGTCAACGGGTCCTTGATCAGTTCCAGGACCTGACGATCCAGCTCGGTTTCGGCGCCGAGCATGGTGAGTTCGATTTTCTTGTGGAGTTCCTGGGAGAGGTCGCGGACCAGACGGGGCAGCTTGTTCCAGGCGTTGCCGATCGGCTGCATGCGGGTCTTCATGACCCCTTCCTGCAAGTCGGACGTAATGTGGGACAGGCGTTGCAGCGGCACCGCGAAGCCGCCGTCTTCCTGGTTGCGGGCCAATTGCAGCAACTGGTTGCGGGTCAGCACCAGCTCGCTGACCAAGGTCATCAGGTCTTCCAGCACGTCGACCGTCACCCGGATGGTTTGAGCCGCCGCGGCCGGCGCGTTTCCGGCAACCGGCGCGGCGGCCTGTGCGTGGGCATCCTCGATCAGGGCGGGCTGCGGGTCCGGCGCCGGGGCTGCCTTCACCGGTTCGTCCATCACCCGAGGAGCATGTGGCTCGACCGATACAGGCTGCGCCGGCGGTTCCGGCGCTGCCGCGGCGACCACCGGGACGGGTTCGGCCGGCGGCGCAGCCTTCGCGGGGGCGGCTGGTGCCGGGATCTGACCGGCCGCGGCGGCGTTCAGTTGCGCGATCAGGTCGAGGTCGTCGCCCGCGGGCTCTGCGCCGGTAGCGGCCAGGCCGGCGACAATCCATTTGATGCGGTCCAGGGCGGCCAGCACCTGACTGACGATCGCCGGATTAACGATCAAGGCCCGATCGCGCACCTTGCCCAGCACATTCTCCGCCGCATGAGCAACCCGTTCCAGCCGTGGCAGCCCCAGGAAACCGCAGGTCCCCTTGATCGTGTGCACCATGCGAAAGATCAACGACAAGGTGTCGGCATCGTCCGGCGTGCGTTCCAG
>CAMBXJ010000221.1 GCA_945871455.1 Asaia bogorensis | reverse complement strand
TGTGCGACGCTCTGGTGCCTGACACGTTCACCCTGGCGGACTTTATCAACGCACGGGGCCGGATCTGCCGCCGGCTTGCTGAATCGCGAAGGAGGCGGGTCAGGCAAAGGATATTCTCCGCCAAAAGCTTATCCTAACGCTGATGGGGCAGAGCCCTGGTCGGGGTCCCCAAGGGCCGTTGGGGCGGAAGCCCCGTCCTACGGCGCCAACGCCCCCGCAATCGCCCCGCTCATGCACGTCGCGATCGTGCCGGCCAGGACAGACCGCATGCCCAGCCCCACGATCTCATGCCGGCGTTCCGGCACCATCGCGCCCAGGCCACCGATCATGATCCCCAGGCTCCCAAAATTGGCAAACCCGCACAGCGCATAGGTCAGCACCATCCGGCTGCTCGGAGAGAACGTGCCCGCCGGCAGCGAGGCAAAATCGCGGTACGCGACGAACTCGTTCAGCACGGTTTTCGTGGCCATCAGCATGGACGCAGCGCCGGTTTCCGCCCAGGGAATGCCGATCAGCCACATGACCGGGCGAAACGGCAGCGCGAAGATCCGTTGCAGGGTCACGGGAGCGCCGTCCCAGGCCGGCAACTGGCTCAGGCCCATGTTCACCAACGTCACCATTGCGACCGTCACCAGAAGGGTCGCCAGGATTGCGGCCAGGATCGGCACCCCGTCCAAGGTGCCCTTGACCAGCGCATCCATCGCGCTGACCGACGGGTCTTGCGTGACCAGCCGCCCCTCGGCGGCCTCGGGCGGGCCGAACGGCACCATCAGCGCGGATACGGCAATGGCGGCCGGCGTGCTGATGACCGAGGCGATCAGGATATTGGCCAGGGCGTTCGGGACGATCGGCGCCAGGAACGACGCGTAGATCACCATCACCGTGCCCGCCACGCCGGCCAGGCCGCAACTCATCAGTGCGAACAACTCGCCACGCTGCATGCGGGCGAGATAGGGGCGGACCAGCAGCGGCGCCTCCACCATGCCGACGAAGACATGCACCGCGGCGCCCAGGGCCAATGGCCCGCCGACCCCCATTGTCCGACGCAACAGCCAGGCAAAGGCGCCAACGATGCGCTGCATCACGCCCCAATGGAACAGCAGGGCGGCCAGGGCGCTGATGGTCAGCACCAGAGGCAGGGCCTGGAACGCCAGGATGAAACTCGCGCCGGGGAAGGTTTCGGCGAACGGCAACGGCGGACCGCCCAGATACCCGAAGACGAAGGCCGTGCCCGCCTGGGTCGCCACATGCAGCGCATGAGCGCCGTCGTTCAGCAGATTGATGGGCGCGCTGGTGGCGGGAATGCCGATCAGGATGACGGCCAGAACCGCCTGCAACCCCACCCCGACCACGACGGTGCGCCAGGGAATGCGGCGGCGATCTTCGCTCAATGCCCAGGCCAGGGCGAGCAACACCGTCACCCCAAGGATCGCATGGCCCACCTGTTTCCTCCCCGCTGCATCCGGGTGTCATGCGCCACCGGTCGGCGGTTCGGCAAGGGTTCGGATGGTGTCGGATGGACCGCGGATCGCAAATTGCGGTGGTGGATGGAGCGTAGAACCCCTGCTGGCCGGCCACGGTTCCGCGCGGACGGCCCGGTCTTGACGGCGCTGATGTTGGCCAGCATCGGGGCCCTGGTCAGCGCGCCTCCAGCACCAGAATGGCATTGATCAGCCGCGTCCTATTCTCTTCCTGGGCGCGTTGGGCGTTGCGCATTTTCTCCCGGAAACTTGGCCCCACCACGACATGGATGCCCAACACAGGCGGACTCGCCGGTCGGCCTGCCATCCGAGCGCGTTCGGCGGCGGCTTCGGCGAGTGCCGCCTCGGTGTTGTCGATCCATTGCAGAACCCGGAATCCGGCGGCTTCCAGCAGCGCGCGGGTTTCCTCCGGCGTGCGCAGGAAGCTGATCTCGGCGCGGTCGGCCCACATGACCGGGAAGGTCAGCTTGCCGCCCGGTCCCTGGGCGACATCCTGGATGGCCAGCCGCCCACCCGGCTTCAGGACACGAGCGATTTCGGCATACCAACCGGCCCGGTCGGCGATGTTCATCGCGACGTTCTGCGACCAGGCCAGGTCGAAACTGGCATCCGGGAAGGGCAGGGCGAGCGCCGAGGCGGTCTGGAACTCGACCTTCCCGGCCAGTCCGACACGACGGGTCAGGTCGGTGGCGGTCGCCACGAATTCCGCCGTCAGGTCGATGCCCGTGACCCGACAACCATGGGTCTGCGCAAGATAACGCGACGGGCCACCCAACCCGGAGCCGATATCGATGACATGGTCCGCCGGCGTGGGCGCCAGCATGCGCGCCAGTTCTTCGGTCGCCAGCCGGCGGCGGGAGTGGAATTCGTCCACCGGGGCCAAATCGTCGATGGTCAGACGGTCGATATTCTTGCCGGCCTGGGTCAGTGCCGAAAGCACCCGATCCAGCAGCCCGCCCTTGCCGTAATGCGCCGCCACGTCCTGGGTCGGGTCTGTCATGGTCGGCTCCTGTGTCAGAACGATGCGCAGATCGCTTGGGTCGTCATGCCCACCAGTTGCTGGTGGAACTGCTTCTGATACGCGGTTCGGATGCGGGTGATCGCGACAAGACTGTCCGGCGTGTCGGGCAGGGCGGCTTGCAGCACCTTGGTGGCTTCGCGGACCGTGCGCTGGGTCTTCGGGTTCATCCAGGCGCCGGTTGCGTCGAGCACGGTATAGCCGTTGGGCAGGTTGGCGGTGATCACCTGTTCGGTGAAACCGGACCAATCGCGGTCGGTGACCTCTCTGTTGCCGGGGACGGAGCGGCCGAAATACAACTCATACATCCGCATCGGGGTGCCCAAGCCGGAGGCACATGTCGCGGGCTGGGCTTCCACCACGCAACCGGACAGTAGCAGGGCGGACAACAGGACGGCGGCGGCCGAAGCCGGTGTTCGGATGCGCATCGGCCCGCCCCGATCCGGCGTCTAGCCGAGGGTCGCCCGGATCGCCGCCAGCGCCTCATCCGCCCGCGCCCCATCCGGCCCGCCAGCCTGCGCCATATCCGGCCGTCCGCCACCGCCTTTGCCGCCAACCGCCGCCGCGGCCACACGCACGAGATCGACCGCGCTGAACCGCGATGTCAGATCGGCGGAGACGCCCACGACGATGCTGGCCTTGCCCTCCGCCGTGGAGACCAGCGCCACGATACCGGACCCGAGCTGCTTGCCGATCGCGTCGGCGAGGCCCTTCAGATCGCGTGGCGGGACTTCCCCCATGTTCCGGGCGGCGACCTTCACGCCCGCAATCTCCTCGACCTCGGGCGCACCGCCGCCGGTCGCCAGCTTCTTGCGAAGATCGGCGACCTGCGCTTCCAGGGATCGCCGATCCTCCATCAAGGTGGTGATGCGATCCGCGAGTTCGGCCGGCGCCGCGCGCACCAGGCCGGCGATCTGGTTCAGGCGCGCCTGGGTTTCGGCGACGATGGCCTCGGCAGAGGCCCCGGTGACGGCCTCGATCCGGCGCACGCCGGCGGCGACGGCGGCCTCGGCGACGATGCGCAGATAGCCGATATCGCCGGTGCGACGGACATGGGTGCCGCCGCACAGTTCTATCGAGTAGGCGTCCTTGTTGCCCTCTCCGGTGCCCATCGACACGACGCGCACTTCTTCCCCGTATTTCTCCCCGAACAGCGCCATGGCACCGAGTTCGACCGCGGCATCGGGGGTCATCAGGCGGGTGGTGACTTCGGTGTTTTCGCGGATCCGGGCGTTCACCTCGGTCTCGACCCAGGCAATTTCGTCAGCCGTGATGGGACGCGGCTGGCTGATGTCGAAGCGCAGCCGGTCGGGCGCATTCAGGCTGCCCTTCTGCGCCACATGCGTGCCCAGCTTGCGGCGGAGCGCCTCGTGCAGCAGGTGGGTGGCGGAATGGTGTGCGCGGATGGCGGTGCGGCGGGCGTGATCGACCTCGGCCAGGACCGGGGTGCCGGTCTTGGCGGTTCCCGCCTCGACCCGTCCCAGATGCACGAACAGATCGCCCAGCTTGCGCTGCGTGTCGGAAATGACGATGCGCAGTCCGTCCGGGCCAGAGATCACGCCGGTATCGCCGACCTGACCGCCGCTTTCGCCATAGAACGGGGTCTGGTTGAGCACGACCGCGACCGCGGTTCCGGCTGTGGCGCTGTCGGTCGGCGCGCCATTCACGACCAAGGCGAGAATTTCGCCCTCGGCGGTTTCAGTGGAGTAGCCCAGGAATTCGGTCGCTCCGACGGTTTCCTTGATCTCGAACCACACCCGTTCGGTGGCCGCTTCGCCCGAGCCGGCCCAGGCGGCGCGGGCGCGGGTGCGCTGCTCCGCCATCGCGCTTTCGAAGCCTTTCAGGTCGACGGTTAGGCCCTGCTCTCGCAACGCGTCCTGCGTCAGGTCTAGCGGAAACCCGTAGGTGTCGTAGAGCTTGAAGGCGACCTCACCGGACACCATCAGTGGGGCAGTTCCGGCGGTTGGCGCCGTACCACCGAGCACGAGAGGCTGCGACGAACCCGTGGTGAAAGTCAGGGCCTTCACCTCCTGATCGAGCAAGTGGAGACCGCGTTCGAGCAGATTCTTGAAGCGGGTTTCCTCCAGCAGCAGGGTCTCGACGATCAGCTTTTCCGCCCGCACCAGTTCGGGGTAGGCGGTGCCCATCTGGCGGACCAGGGCGGGGACCAGGCGATACATCACCGGTTCCCGCGCGCCCATCATCGTCGCGTGCCGCATGGCGCGCCGCATGATCCGGCGCACGACGTAGCCGCGACCTTCGTTGGATGGCAGCACCCCGTCGGCGATCAGGAAGGCGGTGCTGCGCAGATGGTCGGCGATCACCCGATGGCTGGTGCGATGCGGGCCGTCCGGGTCCTGCCCGGTGGCCTCCGCGCTCGCCAGGATCAGCGCGCGCAACGTGTCGGTGTCGTAGTTGTCGTGCTTGCCCTGCAGGATGGCGGCAAACCGCTCCAACCCCATGCCGGTGTCGATGGACGGCCGCGGCAGCGACACGCGGGTGCCGGGCGGGCCTTCTTCGTACTGCATGAAGACCAGGTTCCAGATCTCGATGAACCGGTCGCCGTCTTCGTTCGGGGACCCCGGCGGGCCGCCCGGTATATGGTCGCCATGGTCGTAAAAGATTTCGGAGCATGGGCCGCAGGGGCCGGTATCGCCCATGCGCCAGAAATTATCTGACGTCGGGATGCGGATGATGCGGCTGTCCGGCAGGCCGGCGACCTTGCGCCAGATGACGGGCGCTTCCTCATCTTCCGAATAGACGGTGACCAGGAGGCGGTCCTTGTCCAGGCCGAAATCGCGGGTCAGCAGTTCCCACGCATAGGGGATCGCGTTTTCCTTGAAATAGTCGCCGAAGCTGAAATTCCCCAGCATTTCGAAGAACGTATGGTGGCGCGCGGTGTAGCCGACATTGTCCAGGTCGTTGTGCTTGCCGCCGGCACGCACGCATTTCTGCGCGGTGGTGGCGCGGACATAGGGGCGGCGTTCCTGCCCGGTGAACACGTTCTTGAACTGCACCATGCCCGAGTTGGCGAACATCAAGGTCGGGTCGTTGCGCGGCACAAGCGGCGAGCTTTCCACGACCTGATGCCCGTTGCGGGCGAAATAGTCGAGGAAGGTGGCGCGAATGTCGTTGCTGCTGGCCATGGCGGACGGCTGTATCCCCGGATGTCATGCTGCGAGGGGATATGACGTAGCGCAGCCCCGGACCGGAGTCACGGGGCTGCTGTGGAACGCGTCGAAAACCGGCGAACGGGGTAGCCTAGAGTGTAGGCTGCCAGGTTGCGGGTACCATCTGGTAGCCGGCGCCGTCCTTGGCGATGAACCCGGTCGCCGGGAATGCCGCGTGGTAGAACGAGACCTGCATCTTGTCCGCTGCCGCCATGTCCAGCAGCTTGCGGCGGGTCTGGATCGCTTCTTCCCCGTTCATGTCGAAGACGGCGGTCCATTCGGGCTTGCGGACGAACAGCACCGGATTGTTGGTGGTGTCCGACATCGCCAGCAGACGGCCGTTGCCGGAAGCGATGGCAAACGCCGTATGCCCCGGGGTGTGTCCAGCCGCCGCGACGGCGGTGATGCCGGTGATCGGCTCCTTGTCCCATTCGAACTGCTTCACGTCCTTGGCCTTCGGGCCGAACACGCGGCGGGCATTGGCGAAGGCGGGCTTCAGGCCGTCGGGGGCGGCGGCCATCTTCTCGTCGCTCATCCAAAAGGCCCACTCTGCCGCCGGCACCATCAGTTCGGCCTTGGGGAAGACCTCGGTCCCGTCCTTCAGGCGCAGGCCGTTGATGTGGTCGCCGTGGAAATGGCTGACCATTACCGCGTCTACATTCGCCGGATCGAAGCCGGCGGCCCGGAAATTGGTCATCCAGACGCCTGTTGTCGGCGCGCCGGAATTGCCGTTGCCGCTGTCGATCAGCACCAGCTTCGAACCCGTGTTCACCACCAGGGTGGTAAACGGAATGGTCATCTTGTCGGTGGGAAGGAAGCCCGCCCCCAAAGCCTGCTGCACGTCCTGGATCGACGCGTTCTTGATGAACCCGTCCAGCGGGCGATAGGCAACGCCGTCATTGATGGCGGTCACCTCGATATCGCCGACCTTGAAGCGATAGAACCCAGGCGCTTGTTGCCCGGCAAGCGGTTGGGCGGCCTGACCGGATCCCGGCAAGGCAGGCAGTAACGCGGCGGCCGCGGATGCCGTCAAAGCGGCGCGACGAGATAGCATCATGGTGACTTCTCCCTGTCTTACTTGACTGCCGAAGCGCCCGAATGTCGGACCGTGATCGCGCGTTCTCGGCGCAACCACTTGTACCAACGACACCGAGCATTTCCAGCCAAAATTTAGGGACAGTTGAGAGCGCGGATTATTCCCGCAAGGCGGTCGCCGAACTGATTGTGCGTGGGCGGACGCGACGGCGGCCAGGGGGGATTTACCTGGCAGCCGCCGCATTCAGCCTATTCGACGGCGGCCAGCGGGGATTTACCTGGCAGCCGCCGCATTCAGCCTATTCGGCGGCTTCGGCTTCTTCCGACTCATCGGGGGCGGCCAGCATCGTATTCGCGACGACGCCCGACTGATCCCTGATCTTCGTCTCAATGGATTTCGCGGCATCCGGATGGTCGCGCAGGAACTGCTTCGCGTTTTCCCGGCCCTGCCCGATCCGCTGGCTGTCATAGCTGAACCAGGAGCCGGATTTCTCCACCACGCCGGCTTTCACGCCCAGGTCCAGAAGTTCCCCGACCTTGCTGACGCCTTCGCCATACATGATGTCGAATTCGAC
>CAMBXJ010000220.1 GCA_945871455.1 Asaia bogorensis | reverse complement strand
GGATCGATAGTGCCAGGCCCCTGGATTGCTTCGCCGCGCTCGCAATGACAGCGGCCACCCAGAGGTCAGTCGTTGGGGCGGTTGGTATTATATGGAAATGGCCTGGATGAGCGATGCTGGCATGAACCCGTCCGTCAAACGGACGGGTTCAGGGTCCGTCAGGCCTCCTTGTAGCCGTATTCCGGGATGCCCTGTTCGTTGCCGTAGTAACGATACGGCAGGAATTTCCCGCTCATGGTGATCTTCACCCGATCGCCACGCTCATGCGCCAGCCGCTCGAACGCGAAGTCGAAATCGATCGCGGACATGATGCCGTCGCCGAACTCCTCCTCGATCAACACCTTCCAGGCGGGGCCGTTGACCATCACCATCTCGTAGAACCGGTACAACAACGGATCGGTGGGCGGCATCGGCGTGCCGGTGCCACGCATCGGCACCTCGTTCAGCATGGCTTCCTCGGACGCCCCCAGGCCAAACAGAACCGCCGCCTTCGCCGCCAACGGCTTGACCAGCTTCATCTGTCCCAGCACCGCACCGACGATCAGAACATCGGACATGCCGCCGATCTCGTCGCAGATATGCCGCCAGGTCCAGCCTTTCTCGCGCTTGATGTCGAGGAGCTTTTCCGTGAGTTGGTTACGCGTCATCGCTTGCACTCCGATGGTAGGAAACCGAAAGAAATCAGGCCGCGACAGCGACCGGTGTCTGGCCATCCAGCCGGATGACCGGCGGGTTGCGCTGGTCGTAGTCCGCCGGCGGCGTATCGCGCAGGATCACGCTGCGGCTGACCAGGAAGTCGATCAGATGGTTGCGCACGGCATAATAATGCGGGTCGTGATGGATCTGGCCCTGCCGGCGATCCACCGGCAAAGGATTGACCACCACTTCGGCGATACGCGCGCGCGGCCCGTTCGTCATCAGAACGATACGGTCCGCCAGATAGATCGCCTCGTCCACGTCATGCGTGATCATGTAGACGGTCTGCCCGGTCTCCCGGCAAATGCGACGCGCTTCTTCCTGCAAGGTGCCGCGGGTCAGCGCGTCAAGCGCCGAGAAGGGTTCGTCCATCAGCATGATCGTGGGCTCGATCGCCAGCGCGCGGGCGATCCCGACCCTTTGCTTCATGCCACCCGACAGTTCCGACGGCCGCTTGCCTTCCGCCCCCGCCAGACCGACCGTTGCGATGGCCTTGCGGGCGCGGGCTTCGATCTCGGACCGAGGCGCCGACCGCCAGCGCGACGACACCGCATAGGCGACATTGCCCAGCACCGTCAGCCATGGCAGCAGCGCGTGGCCCTGGAAGATGACGGCGCGATCCAGGCTGGGTCCCTCGATTTCCTTGCCGCCGACCAGGATCGCCCCATCGGACGGCGAATCGAGTCCGGCTAGGATGTTCAGCAACGTCGTCTTGCCGCACCCGGAATGGCCGATCACGCAGACGAACTCGCCGCGATCGATGCGCAGCCACAGATCCTCGAACACGGTCGTTTCTCCACCCGCACCCGGGAACCGCTTCGCCACCCCGTCGATCGAAATCAGCTTCTCGGCCATCGCTCTACTCCGGAAACGTCACGAGATGCTGGCACCACGCCAGAACCTGATCGAGCAGCATGCCGACGACGCCGATCACCAGGATCGAGGTGATCACGTTGGTGATGGACAGGTTGTTCCATTCGTTCCACACGAAGTAGCCAATGCCGGTGCCGCCCACCAACATCTCGGCCGCGACGATCACCAGCCAGGCGATGCCGATGGAAATGCGCATCCCCGTCAGAATGGTCGGCGCCGCCGCCGGCAGAATGATCGTGAACGCTCGGCGCAACGTGCCGACTTCCAGGGTCAGGGCGACGTTCAGCCATTCCTTGCGCACCCCGGCGACCCCGAACGCGGTATTGATCAGCATCGGCCACAGCGAGCAGATAAAGATGACGAAAATGGACGAAATACCGCTGTCCTTGATCGTGTAAAGCGCCAGCGGCATCCAGGCCAAAGGCGAGACCGGCTTCAGAATCTGGATGAAGGGATCCAACGCCCGGTTCATCACCGGCGACATGCCGATCACGAAGCCCACCGGGATCGCCACCAGCACGGCCAGCAGGTAGCCGACCATCACCCGCCCGATCGAGTAGATCAACTGGATGCCGATGCCCTTGTCATTGGCGCCCTTGACGTAGAACGGGTCCGCCAGATGGGTCAGGATCGTGCGCCCGACGTCCAGCGGTCCCGGCATCGCCGATTTGCCTTGCGTCGCGGTGATCCCCATCAGCTTGGCATATTCCGGATCCATCACCTGAATCGCACTGACGCCGCCAACCGCCAGATGCCAGGCCCCCAGAAACGCCCCTAGCAACGATAGAGAAACGATAGCGCCGCGCATCCGCAGGGATAGCATCATCGGGCGCGTCCTTCGCCAGCCCGGATCATAGGCTCAGTTCCGTCAGACCCGGATGGTCCTTCGGTCGGGGACCGGCAGGCCAGAGGAACCGGCGGTCGGCGTCCGTGATCGGCTGATCGTTGATGCTGGCCTGGCGCCGACGCATCAGGCCGGTCGGCGCGAATTCCCATTGCTCGTTGCCGAAGGACCGAAACCACTGCCCCGAATCGTCGTGCCATTCATAGACAAACCGCACCGCGATCCGGTTGTCGTGAAACGCCCAGACGTCCTTGATCAGGCGGTAGTCCAGTTCGCGCGCCCATTTTCGTTCCAGAAAAGCGCGGATCGCGTCGCGGCCAGAGAAGAATTCCGCCCGATTGCGCCACTGGCTGTCCGCCGTATAGGCAAGCGCCACACGCGCGGGATCGCGGCTGTTCCAGGCATCCTCCGCGGCGCGCGCCTTGACCGCGGCGGTTTCAGCGGTAAAGGGCGGCAGCGGGGGGCGGGTTTCGTCGATCATGGTTCAGCCCGCCTTGCGGATCTTGAATGACGCCAGATAGGCATCGGGTTGCGCGGGATCGAAAGTCTTGCCCATCACCACGAATGTCTTGCTGGTCGATGTCGGCGGAACCAGCCCCTGCGCCCGCATCGCCTTTTGGGCGTCGGTTGCCAGGTAGACCTGTTTGGCCACCCCCGCATAATCGACATCGGCCTTGATCTGACCCCAGCGTTTCATCTGGGTCAGGATCCAGATGGCGAAACTCTCCCACGGAAACGGATCGAAATCCGCTCGGTCAGGAACCCGCTCGATCTTGCCCAAACCATCGGCGAAGGTGCCGGTCAGGATCTGCTCAATCACCGTGACCGGCTGGTTCAGATAGTTGGTGGGCGCGATCGCCGCCGCGATCTCCTTGCGGTTCTCGGCCTTGTGAGCAAACCCGGTCGCATCGACGATGGCGCGCAACAGGGCCGCATAGGTATTGGGCATGGTGGTGATGAATTCGCGGGATGCGGCGAAGGCACAGCACGGATGCCCGTCCCAGATGTTCTTCGACAGGATGTGGATAAAGCCCACGCCGTCAAACACCGCACGCTGGTTCATCGGGTCGGGACCCAGGAAGCCGTCGATATTGTCGGCCCGCAGATTGGCCACCATCTCCGGCGGCGGCACGGCGCGGATCTGCACATCGATATCCGGGTCGATGCCATGCTCCGCCAGATAGTAGCGCAGCAGATAGTTATGCATCGAGTAATCGAACGGTACCGCGAACTTGAAGCCCTTCCAGTTGCGCGGGTCGCGGTTGTCCTTGTGCTTCAGGGACAGGGTAATCGCCTGGCCGTTGATGTTCTCGATCGCCGGCACGGTGTACGGAACCGGGTTGGATCCGACGCCCAGCGAGATCGCCAGCGGCATCGGCGCCAGCATATGCGCCGCGTCGTATTCCTTGTTCAGAGTCTTGTCGCGGATCACCGCCCAGCCGGCGGTCTTCACCACCTCCACGTCCAGCCCATGCTTCTGATAGAAACCCATCGGCGCGGCCATGATGATCGGCGTCGCGCAGGTGATCGGGATGAAGCCGATTTTCAGGCTTTTCTTCTCGATGGCGCCGCCGCCTTGGGCAAATGCCTCGGTCGCCGCACCCAGCGGGAAGATCTGTGCGAGCGCCGCCAGGGCGGTGGACGCCCCCACCCCGCGCAGGAAGGACCGCCGCTCCACATCGCGCGGGAACATCGCCCGCATCACGGCGCCCTGCACCACCCGCTCTAACCGCGAGTCCGACGTGGCCAGATCATGCTCCGCTTGCGAGCCATGCGCCCCGCAGGCGCAGCCGCCGCGATGCAAGGCACGGTCGGTCCGGAATGGATCGTCGAAGATGGGCATCGCTGTCTCCCGCTGAACTGGCCTCTGGTGCGGGAACCAAAGCACGCGGCGTGCCAACCGGACGGAACCGTCGATCATTCCGGAAATCCGGCTTGACCATGGCGGCACCGACGGCCCCGGGCACTACGAAAATTCGGGAATGTGATAAATCTCGTAGTCGGTCACGAAATATCGTAATAGACCGCCATGCCCACGTCCCAAGCCAGCCACGCCTTCCGGCGCGCCGGCGCGCCCATGATGATCCTCGACCCGCGGGCCGATGCCATTCTCGACGCCAATGCCGCCGCATGCACGCTGCTCGGCTACACCCAGCCGCAACTCCTGGCCCTCAGCGCGACCGCGTTGCATCCGGACCAGAGGCCCGGCCTGGTGGTGTTCTCCCAGGCCGTCATCGAGCAAGGGACCTGGTGGACCCGTGATCTCGCCCCCAACCATGGAGCCAATCTGGCGCTGGAGTTGGAATACCACGGCAGCCTGCTGCCCGACCCGAATGGCCGGGACACGCTGATCCTGATCGTCATCACCGACCTGATCGAAGCCCGTCGCCGGGAATTGCAGCGGGAAGCGACCCTGCACATGCAAGGTGGCCTGGGGGAATGGCTCCGTTCCGACCGGGTGTTCCGCAACATCGAGCGCGACAACCAACTGATCCTGCGCGCCGCCGGAGAGGGCATCTACGGCGTCAACGCCGACGGCGTCACCACCTTCGTCAATCCAGCCGCCGAACGCATGCTCGGCTGGTCAGCCGAGGATCTGGTCGGGCGCGACATGCATTCCGTCGTGCATCATACCGATATGCACGGGCATCATTATCCCAACGACAAATGTCCGATCTATGCGGCCTTTCGCGACGGCGTCGTCCGCCATATCGACGACGAGGTGTTCTGGCGCCGCGACGGATCCCGATTTTTCGTGGAATACACCTCCACCCCGATCCGCGACCGCGGTCATCTGGTCGGCGCCGTCATCGTCTTTCGCGACATCACCCAGCGACGAGAGGCCGACGAAAAGCTGCGCCAGGCCCTGCATGAAGTGGATTCGTTGCGCCACCGCCTGGAACTGGAAAACGCCTATCTGCAGGAGGAAATCCGCCAGGAACACAGTCATTTCGGCATTCTCGGTCGATCGCCCGCCACGCAGACCCTGCTGACCCAGATCGGACTGGTCGCCCCCACCGGTGCGACCGTGCTGATCACCGGCGAATCCGGTACCGGCAAGGAGCTGATCGCACGGGCCATCCACGACGCCAGCACCCGCAACGACCGTCCACTGATCCGCGTCAATTGCGCCGCCATCCCCCGGGAACTGTTCGAAAGCGAGATTTTCGGCCATGTCCGCGGCGCCTTCACCGGCGCCATCCGCGATCGGGTCGGCCGGTTCGAACTCGCCCATGGCGGCACCCTGCTGCTGGACGAAGTGGGGGAAATCCCCCTGGAATCGCAGGGCAAGCTGCTGCGCGTGCTGCAGGAAGGGGAGTTCGAGCGGGTCGGGGAGGAACGCACCCGCCGCGTCGATGTCCGCGTCATCGCGGCCACCAACCGCGACCTGCGCCAGGAAGTGCGGGCCCGCCGGTTCCGGGAGGATCTGTTCTACCGGTTGAACGTCTTCCCCATCGAATCAAGCCCGCTGCGCGAACGGCGGGAGGACATTCCCCTTCTCGCCAGCCATTTCCTGCGTCAGGCTAGCGAACGCTTGCGCGCCAGTGTTCTGCCCCTGACCGAGGGAGATGCGCGCCGGCTGTCCGTCTACGACTGGCCGGGCAATGTCCGGGAACTGGAAAACCTGATGGAGCGGGCCGTCATCCTGGCCCGCGACGGACGACCGAGTATCGAGTTGCCCGCTGGCGCCACCAGGGCGCCTGTCAGCGCCAACGCGGCCGCTGTCCCCGACGCACCCGTGCTGACCGAAACGGAACGGCGGGATCGCGATCGCGCCAATATCCGCGCCGCCCTGACTGCCTCGGGCGGCAAGGTCTTCGGGCCGGGCGGCGCCGCCCAGATCCTGGGCATCAAGCCGACCACGCTGGCATCGCGCATTCGCAGCCTGGGGCTACGGACGTCGCTCTAGGTGTCGACACGCTATTATGTCGATGCAGACGAACAGGACTTGCGCGGGATCGACCCGCCGAAGATTACGGCTCCAATGGCGTCGCCCGTCATTGTCGGACTTGCCCCCCCAACCCGCCCCCTACCGCTGAAGCGCGGGTTGCCGGGTCAGGTCCACCCGTGACGAGGAGGATGGTGCCTCGGTCGATGGCTCAAGCGATTGGTCTCATACCAACCGCCCCAACCACTGCCCCATGGGTGGCCGCTGTCATTGCGCGCGTCGCGCAGCAATCCAGGCGCCTGGCACTATCGATCCTGTTGGTTGCCCTGGATTGCTTCGCTGCGCTCGCAATGACAGCTTCCGTTGTCGCCATGGTCACTGGTTCAGGCGATTGGTATCAGACGACCCCATCCGCGACGTCCGCGTCCGCGCGCGCATTGCTGCGCGCCGCGGGATCGCCGAAGCCCGCGCCCCCGGCCGTCTTCACGACCACCCGATCGCCCCGCATCAATCGGGTCACGACCTTCGACGGGATGACCTCCCGGGTGCCGTCGGCCCGGATGATCATCGATTCCGCGCTGGCGCCGTCACCGCCGCCAAATACGCCACGCGCCGCGGAAAAATGCCGCTCGCCACGATGCGTGAACGTCACATTGTCGGTCAGGCTCTCATATTCCCGGATGGTCCCGGCGCCCCCCCGGAACTGACCGCCGCCGCCCGAGCCCGGCCGCAATGCCACGCGATGCAGGCGGATCGGGGTTTCCATCTCCATCGCCTCGGCCGGCAGGTTCATGCAGTTGGTTGCGTCGGTTTCGATGACACCAACCCCATCGCTGCGCCAGGACGCGCCGCTGCCGCTGGCGATCAGATCGCCGGTGACGAAATTGCCGCCCGTCCGGTTACGTCCGCCAAACGCCACCATTGCCATCTCACCCGCCGAAGGGGCGGGGATGCGGTCCGGCAGCACCTCCGCCAGGGCCGAAATGATCGAGCCGGT
>CAMBXJ010000219.1 GCA_945871455.1 Asaia bogorensis | reverse complement strand
ATAGATTTCATAATCACTTGACTGTTGTCCTAAATGTCCGCTAGTGTCCAGTACAGATTATAGAGGAAAAACCCGTGACTCAGGCCGCCTTCGCGTTCTCCTTCCCGGACCAGCCCCCGCCAGCTATCGCGCCGCCGTCGCCCCGTCAGGCTCCAGCCCAGATCGCTCGCTCTCCCGCGCCGCCTCGGGCGAGGAATTCCAAACTCCCGACGAGAACGGCCCGTCCCGCCCTCGAGGTCAAAACCTTTGCCGATGCGATTGCCTACGTGCAGTCTCGTACCGACTGGTCAAAGTCGGTGCGAGATGTGCTCGCCAGCAATGTCCGCCGCATCGGCTGGATCCTCGCCATCGTCCGGGCCCGTGCCGATCCGGGCTATATTCTGCCTGAGCGCAGGAAACTCGATCTCACGACGATTCCATTCGACATTGCCTCGATCAACCAGCGTCTGCGCGGCGTATCGTACGGAGCCGCGGGCTTTGAAAGGGAGAGGTCCTTTCGCACCGCCAAGTCAGGATTCAGGCGCCTCGCCAGGGAACTGGGCAAAGTTCTCCCTCATCAGGCCGCCGAACCACCCCCGGGCGATCCTTTCGCCGCCTTCATCGATGCCACGACGCGATATGGGCGTCCCGCGGCACGCCGGTTCGTCGCCTGGTGTCGCGACAACGGGCTGGCTCCGCAGGCCGTCACCGGCGAGACCCTCGTCCATTACGCGGCCTTCCTGGAGCAGAACCATTTCGCTGTGCGGATCGACCGCATCGTGCCGCATCTCACCCGGGTATGGACGGCAACGGCGGCCGCAAATCCCGACTGGCCACAAGCGAAACTCGTCCTCCCCGGTCACCGACCGCCGCCCAATCCGCCGATCTCAAGCTATCCGGTCTCATTTCAGGAAGACGTGGCGGCTCTGGTCCGTCGGATGAACGGCACGGACAATCAAACCAGGTTTCGCCGCATCGGCAAGAAGAAACCTCTTCGACCGGCGACGATCAAAACACGCCTGACCTGTATCCGCGGCGCCGCGGGGGCCCTTGTCGCAACCGGCACAGACCCGCAGTCCATTACCGGCTTGAAGGATCTGGTGACTGGTGACGCGGCCGACCGCATTGTAACCTTCTACTGGGACAAGGCCGAGCGACATCGCGCGACCCTGCCCGAAGCAAAGCGCCAGGATTTCGAGAGGGGCTGCAGTACCAATCTCGATGGGATCTGTTCCACCCTCATCATCATTGCCCAGCATAACTGCAAGATCCCGACCCCGCCCGAGGATCTGCGCAAACAGCTCGAGGATCTGCGTAGACTGAAAGAGCTTTCCGCCGACGTTCGCAGCCCCAAGCTGGGCCGACCGACCCGAAAGAACCGGGATCGGTTGCGACTGCTGTTCGACGACCGGCGCAATCTTACCAATCTGATGATCCTGCCGCGAAAACTGATGCGCGAAGCACTCGAGATGCTCGACCGGATTGAGCCGAACAAGAAGCGTCTCACGGCCAAACAGGTTCAGGCGAGACTCTACCAGGCAGCGCGAAAGGCGCGCACCGCGATTCTGATCGGCATTTTGTGCCGTATCCCCCTCCGGATCAAGAATCTTGCCTCTATTCGGATCGGTATCAATCTGAAATTCTCCGGTGCCACGTCCGACGTGGTCACCCTCGCCTTTGAGGCGTTTGAAACCAAGAATTGGTTCGCTCTCGAGTTCTCTGTCGGCGCTCGACTGGTGGAGATGCTGCGGGTCTATATCGACAAGTTCCTGCCGATCCTGGAGGGCGGCCGCACCGATATCGGGCCGCATCGCTGGCTGTTTCCCGCGGGAGAGGAGGGCCGATCCGGCCCACTCTCGATCGAGACGACCAGAACCGGCATCGAGACCGCGATCTACGAACGGGTCGGGGTCCGGATCAATCCGCATCTGTTCCGTGCTATCGCCGTCCGCCTCTGCCTTGAGCATTCGCCCGGTGCCCTTGAATTCTGCCGCCTGCTGCTCGGCGACAAGACCTTGCAGCTCGTCCTGGCTCATTATGCCGCGTTGGAGGCGAAGGAGGCGGCGCGCCATCAGGACCTGCTGGTGGACAGGGAAGAAGACCGGCTCAGCCAATTGGCAACCTCACGCGCCAAGCCTGGCCGCCACACAGGAGGTGTGAGATGACCGCCACCCCGCTGCCTCGAAACGTCAATCATGCGCTGAAGCTTGCAGACTGGCCTCCCGTCGATGCCTTGGCCTGGGCTCAGGCCCTAACGCGCGCGAACAGCCCGTTCCGGAAATATGGCGGAGGACGGCGGCGTAGTCCCAGCACCTATGACAAATATATCCAGGGTTACGGCATGTGGCTCCGCTATCTCCAGGACATGGATGAGTTGGATCCCGCCGTCGCGGCCGCGGACCGGGTGACCCTGGATCGGATCGACGGCTACTTCGTGCATCTCGAGGAGCGTGGCAACGGCGATTATACGATTGTCGGGCGGTTCGAGGAACTGCGCGGTGCCTTGCAACTCATAGCACCAGAGCGGGATTTCGGGTTCGTCACACGACCGGAAGGGGTCTCGATCCGTCAGATGCTGGACATGAGCCGGCGCGCCGTCTTCGTGCCGGACTCCCGGCATAACGAACTCTGGGCCGAAGACCTGTATCATGAAGCCCTGACATTACCGGTACCGGCACGCCGGCAGATCCTGATGCGGGACGCCGCCATGATCGGCATTCTCGCGAGCAGAGCGCCCCGAGCGCGTGCCCTGATGCAATGCCGCCTCGGTTCGCATCTCAAGCGCACCGCCGAGGGATGGGACCTGGTACAGGACACGTCGGTGACCAAGGCGCGCAATATCCTGGAACTGTCGCTCGGTCCGCGGGTCAGCCGTATTCTTGAGCGCTATATCACCGTTGAACGCAATGAACTCCTGGCGGGCCGGGAGAGTGATGCCCCATGGATAACGGAGAAGGGCGAGCCCCTGGGGCGGAAAGGTATGGAATACATGATCGCCTTCCGTTCAAAGCAGCGTTATGGCGTCAGCTTTGGGCCACACCGGTTCAGGGCCAGTTTGCCTACCACCCGCGCCGTCGTCGCCGGGGACCGGCCTCTCGATGGTCCCCTCCTGCTGGGGAATGGCGCAGAGATGACCTTGAAAAGTTACACGCGCGCCAACAATCTGGCCGCCTCCCGCAACCAGGATGCCAGTGTGACCGTTATCGAGGATGAGGCGCGAAAGATTCTCGGTCCCGACTGGGACAAACCGCTCCATCAGGAGCCGGACCCGGAACCTGTGTCGATACCGAGGAAGCGGCGTAAGCCACCGAAGCCATCAAAACAGGCCGATCTTTTCGGATGAGGTCACAGACGCGGTTCGCCGATCAAGCGGCGTGGACGGCTCATTTCGAGCGGCTGGGCTTCGCCGCGTTGAAGGTCACGCCCGACTCGATCCGGGTCGCCACCGAGGGCGCATTGTGGGGCAGCGTTCAAGCACATGAATTCCTGTGCGACACCGCGATCCTGACCAATGACGCTGGACAGTTCAACGTCGGCTGACATGAGCTTTGCTGGGTTCACGCGGAGCGGCTGGTGCACAGGCTCGACACCTTCACCGACGAGCATCGCGCGGCTCAAGCACCGGTTCGCGGTTTTGATTTGGAACTTTTGCGCGGACCTCAAAGCCTATCAGATCAAACCGAGCAAGCGCCGGGCTCGGGCATTGCGGGTTCGCTTCGGCCGTATTTTCCTTGGCCGCACCGGCTACGTCACGCTGAACCGCCTGCTGGCGCGGCTGCACGCCAACAAGATCGAACTGTTGATGGTGCTGGAACGGCCGGAAATTTCGCTGCACACCAACGGCTCGGAGAACGACATCTGCTGTCACGTCACGCGGCGGAAGATCAGCGCCGGAACCCGCTGTGAGATCGGACGGGATTGCCATGACGCGTTCCTCAGCCTCGCCAAGACCAGTGACAAACTGGGTATCGCGCTCTGGGATTATCTGGGCAGCAGGCTCAAAGTGGCCGGCGCCGCGATCGTTCAACCGCTCGACCATTACGTCAGAGCGCGACTTGGGCCCGCGTTAATCGCGTCCACGCCAATAGTTTTGGTCCCGTCTTCCGTTTGATCGTTGGCGCGCGGCGGGCGGGCGCCTGTTTGCCCACATTTTTGCCCCTCTTATGGTTCTGCCTAATCATTCGAACCGGGGAGGATTTTTCATGAACGGTCTCATAATCTGAGAGTAGCAGAGCGAAATCCTGCGCATGGGACTGCTACCAGGGCTCAGTTTTGCGAGGGGCATTTTCGGCGGTACCTTTGCGTGGAATCCCGCAGAAATCCACCGCTTTTCGAGGAAACTTGAACCCTCTTGCGTCCACGGGAGCGCAGTGGTACGAATCGGCAACGAGTCCTTCGTGCTGTTCCGTTGGCGGGGGCTTGCGTTCTGGGAAATAGACTGAAGGTCGGAGCCTGGCGCGCGCTGGGAGCTTGTCGCGCTATCGGATCAACCGGTAGCTTCTTGCATGGATACTCTCAGGCCCGAGGCCGCACATCACAATGTCCTGGTTCGATAACCTGTATCGCGCCATTGCCGACGCGCTCTTCGCCACACCCGACACGGCGGCCGCGGCACGTACCGCCGCGCAGCGCCTGGCTCCCGTCATATGGTTGGTCGGCAAGACCGGTGCGGGCAAATCCTCTATTGTTGCGGTGCTCACTGGGTACGATCAGGTTGAAATCGGCAATGGTTTCGCGCCGTGCACACGCACCGCTCGTGTTTTCGACTATCCTGAAGACGTACCTCTGCTCCGGTTTCTGGACACCCGTGGACTTGAGGAGCCCGATTACGATCCTGCCGAAGACATCTCCTGGGCCGAGGGACAGTCCCACTTGATACTTGCTGCGATGCGCGTGTCTGATCCGACTCAGGAAGCCGTGCTCTCGGTGCTGCGGACGGCGCGGAAGCGGCATCCAGATTGGCCTATCGTCGTTGCGCAGACCGGGCTTCATGATCTCTATCCCGTCGGCGTTACGCACCCGCACCCGGATGAGTTCGCAGACGGGGCCGCGGGTGGTAACGATGCGTTGCGTGGGCTGCGTCAGGCGTTGGCGTATCAGCGTGACCTGCTGGTTGGGCTACAGGGCGTCACGCCGGTTTTCGTCCCGATCGACTTCACCCGGGCGGAGGACGGGTACGCCCCGGCGGACTACAGGTCTGACGCGCTCCGCGGTGTGCTGGTGACGGCGGGGCTGCAGGTATTCGATGCGTATGACCGTAAGGAGAAGGATGCGTTCGTCCGGCGTTGCCGGGCCACAATTCTTGCCTATGCGACCTTGGCGGCGGGCGGCGCTACGATCCCTGTGCCATTCGTGGACGTGGCCACCTTTGCGTCGACGAACGGGCTGATGCTGCAGGCGTTGGGCCGGCACTACCGGGTGCAATGGACGTATGCGACCTTCTCGCAGTTTTTCGGGGCAATCGGTTTCGGGACGCTTTTTGTGTGGGGGTTACGCTTCGGGCTGGGCGAGCTGCTCAAACTGATACCACTCCTGGGTTCTGTTGGGGGTGCCGCGATCAACGGCGCACTCGCCTTTGGAATGATGGTTGGGTTGGGACAAGCGGCCTGCGTCTGGCTCGATTACCAACGCCGCGGGAAAACTGCACCGCGCGAGGAAATCCGGGCTGCGTTCTCTGATGGGCTGCGCTGGCGACCTCCCAAGGCAACTTCACGAAAGGAGGCGGTATGACGACGCCGCGCTGGCTTCGCCAGCACTGGCGCGAGGCTCTGCTGGTGCTCGCTTGGCTGTTGCCGATTCTCTCTTTGCTGGTGTTTGGGGTGATGTGGCTGCGGGAGAAGCAGGCGCTGCTGCCCTGGCTGCTCGGGGCCGTACTCCTCGGCGTGGCGGCTTGGCCAGTGCGACGCAGCTTGCGCCATCGCCTCAAGCGTCAGGTTGATGAGTTCGTCGCCCAGGAAGCGCGATCGCTACCAGATTGGGGGCCGCGCGAACGGGAGGCGATGGACAAGGTCAAAGCGGTAGCACAGGCAGCCGCGCCGCTGACCTTTACCGACGCAACGGCCGTGCGCGACTTGGCGCTTTCGGCGGTGCGGGTGGTCGCAACGCACTACCACCCCGAGGAAAAGCACCCAGAGTTCGCGATCCCGTTGCCCGAAGCGCTGTTGCTTGCCGAGCGCGTGGCGCGCGACCTGCGGAGCGAGATCCTGGTCAGCGTTCCATTTTCGCGGTCCGTGACTGTTGGCAGGCTGATCCGAACGGCCGCTTCTGTCGGAAAGCATGGCCCGACGTTCAAAGCGATGTACGAGGTGGCCGACCAAGCCTGGAACGCGATACTCTTCTTCACGAACCCGCCCGCCGGGGTAGCAAGGCTGGCAAAGGGACAGTTAGCCGCCCAGGTTGGCAGCGCAGTGTTTGGCAGTGCCAAAACCAAAGCGACTCGTTTGCTCGTGCTCAGGATCGGTCACGAGGCGATCGAGCTGTATTCCGGCAGGCTGAGCCATTCCGAGACCGACCTGATTGAGGCGTCGCAGCGCGAGACCGAGGCAGCGCGACAATCCCGCATGGCGCCGCCGCGGTTGCTTCTGGTCGGGCAGGTGAATGCTGGCAAATCCAGCCTGGTGAATGCCCTGGCCGGGGATGTCTTGTGCGATGTGCAAGTTGTGCCGACGCCAGCCGGGCCAAAGGAGCATGTGCTGTCGGTGGATGGCGAGGACTGCGCCGTGCTGGTGGATCTGCCAGGCCTGACTAATGACGAAGCGTCGCGTACGGACCTAGCCGAGGCAGTTGAGCGGTGTGACATGATTGTCTGGGTGGCTTCTTCGGTACAGCCGGGACGGGATGCGGATGTACGCGCCCTGGAGGCCTTACGCGCGGGGTTCAACCAAGCGGTTTATCGCCGTTCACCGCCGCTGGTCGTAGCGCTTACTCAGGTGGATCGGCTGACCCCCGCCAGCGAGTGGATACCCCCGTACGATTTTGTGGAACCATCACGGTCAAAGGAGAGGACCATGCGCGCCGCGATGACGCACGTGGCTGCCATCCTCGGCACAACGCCGGACGCGGTAGTCCCGGTGGCGATGCCACCGGGGGCAGAACCATGGAACATCGAATTCCTCTGGGCCCGCATCGGGCGGGACCTGGAGGAAGCCAAGTTCCGACAGTTAGAGCGACTGCGGCTGCAAAAGGGCTCCTGGCACGACGTTATGCAGCAGGTTGGGCAGGCCGCGGACAGACTGAAGAAGTTCATCAGGGCCAAAGACACGGCCTGACGGTCCATCAGATAGCAGAGTCGCGCGACAACCCGCCGAGATCTCCGCGATGAAGGCGATGTTTGA
>CAMBXJ010000218.1 GCA_945871455.1 Asaia bogorensis | reverse complement strand
CGGTCGGGACGATCCGGATTGGGCCGACCCACCACTAGGAAGTGGCGCCAGACCGCGGACCCGAGTGGAGAAAATTCCTAGGGTCGCCGGGGCGACAGATTTAAACCGGACAGCCGTGGGTCTGTACCCGCCATGACGGGGCTGCACGGCCGGTGGGTCATTGTTTCCGCCAGTTGGTATCAGACCATCCTGGGGTCCGATGTGCGGCAGGAGGCAAGGCCGGGCCGATACAACACGCACGGCCGGTCCCGATCAGTCCATCAGCCCGGCGTTGCGAACCAGATAGCACAGCAGGTCCAATATGGTCCTGCCATGAGGCGTATCGGGCACACGATCGAAGTCGGCGGTCGGAGACAGCCGGATCGCAGACCCCGTTTCCTCATCAACATAGGCCATGGCCCAGCCGCCGAAATCGCGGCTTGCCACCCATTCCTCCTGCACGACGGTGACCCTGGTGTGGCGGACATCCATTTCTATGCGGTGCAGCAGTGCCGTCACGTGCTCCACCGGACCTTCCAGCGCCTGCGCGAAATGCTTCCCGTTGAACAGCAAGGCACCGGTTATCCCATCACGGGCGTTTGCAGCCCGCGAGACGTTCAAAATGGCGCTAATGGTCTCGGTCATGACTTCCGGGCGTCTGGATATTTTGCTGTGGCTGAAGTAAACGAGTTGAAAAAGCCCGTCGGCCCTGCTGACCCGGCCCGGTTCTGACAATGGTCTGTCACTCAATCCGCGTGCCTCAGTCATCATCACCTTTCTCCAGAAAGTTCGGGAACTGTATGATTGGGCGTCGCAGGCATCACGATTACTCCGCCGCCATCCGTTCGGCCGGGGCCATGGCATCGGTCAACGACCGAACCCGGTTCAACCCCTCCAACCCGCGCAGCATCCCCAGCAGACCCCGCGCGGTGGCGGCGGGCAGCGCCCGTTGCGCGCAGTTCAGGAACTTGATCTCCAGCAACTCCACCGGCAACGGGATCGTCGGGCCGCGTCCCAACGGCCGAGGCACCGACCGGGTCAGCACCCGCCCATCCGTCAAAGTCACCGTCACGTCGGCGCCGAAATGCTCCCCGTCATCGACCGGTTTCGGCGCCTGGGCCTCGGACACGATGCGCGGCAGCAGGGCGCGGACGGCGGGGTCGCGATAGCTGTCACCCTCGAAATGCTCGATCGACACGCGACCGCTGACGACGGCGCGCGCCAGGCAGTATTGCACGCTGAACTTGGCATCCAGCTCGCTCTGCGGATCGGGCCGGTTGGTGTGAGCCAGACGACGCGCATGGGTCCAGGATTCGATGCGAGCGACCTTGGCCGGGGTCAGATCGTGCTCACGCACCAGCATCAGCATCGCATCGATCGCCGGATGCGTGCTGCCGCAGCAGGGATACTGCTTGATGGCGACACCGGGCGAGACGATATCCCAGGGAGCGCCCCAATCCGCCACGATCGCCTCGGCGTTGAAGTTGCCGGCGCCGTTGAAGACATGCAGGAACCCCTGTTTGTGCTCCAACGCATCGGCCGAGGACGTGAACCCGTCCGCCGCCAGCAGCGCCGCCAGCAGCCCGTTGCGCGCGGCGTGCCCGACATGGAGCGGCTTCGTCATGGTCCCGAAATTGGCCTTCAGGCCCGATGAAAACGTCGCCGCCAGCGCCAGGGCGCGCGCTGTCTGGGCCGGCTTCAACTCCAACATATGGCTGCACGCGGCGGCTGCTCCGAAAACGCCGAGCGTGGCGGTGGGGTGCCAGCCTTTGGTGTAGTGGTGGAAGTTGACGCCACGTGCGATCCGCGTTTCCGCTTCCCACCCCGCGACATAGGACGCCAGGAAGTCCCGCCCGCTGACCGGCCGCGTTTCCGCCAGCGCGAACAGGGCCGGCAGCACCGGTGCCGACGGATGCCCGCCCAGGGTATCGCTGCAATCGTCGTAGTCCAGGGCATGCGCCGCCGTGCCATTGATCAGCGCAGCGTCCAACGGCGACACCCGCCGGTCCGTGCCGAAGACCAGGCAATCCCCGCCCGAGGCGCCAATCGTCGCCACCTGGCCGATGATGCGCGCGCAGTCTTCCCGCGCGCCGGCCAGGGTGCAGCCCACGGTGTCCAGGATCGCGACCTTGGCCCAATGCACGGCGTCATCCGGCAGGGCATCGAAGGTGACGTCCGCGATGCGTTCGGCCAAGGTTTCGGCGATGGTGGCCGCGGCGATGGTCATGGCGTTCCTCCAGCAGGCGTTTTATCCCACTATAGACAGGTGTCGGCGGCTGTTAGAAGCTCCGCCCGCCATCCGGGAGGGTCCACCATGAATCTGCGGCGCCGTACGCTGCTATCGATGCCGTTTGTCGCCGCCGGCACCGCCGCGTTGGCCCAGGGGGGGGCCCAGGGGACGGATTTGGCCCGGATCGCCGAGGCGGCCAACAAGGGCGGCCATATCGATATCCACCACAACATCCCGCCGCCGCTGGGCGACCTTTGGCTGGGCGATTTCCGCAAGGCGTTTCCCAAGATCGCCATTGAGGCGACGCGCCTGCCGAGCGCGGAAATGATGCAGCGGTTCGGCACCGAATATCCGGCCGGCGCGTCGAAGACCGACGTGGTGATCACGCTGTGGGACGAGACCTTGGCCGCATGGGCGAAAAACGGCTGGGTGAAGACCTGGGTTCCGCCCGAAGCCGCGGCACTCGCGTCCGACTACAAGCGCCACGACCAGTTCTACACCATCCAGCTCATTCGCTCGGCCATGGTCTCCCACAAGGGCCGCATCAAGGACGCGGACGCCCCGCGCGAATGGGTGGATTTCTTCGATCCGAAATGGAAGGACAAGATCGGCATCAATCCGCCCTGGCGATCCGTCGCGGTGCAGGAGATGCTTGCCTACTGGCATGACCAGGGGGAGCGTGACATTGCCAAGCGCCTGAAAGCCAACGGCGTGCGGTTCTTCAACGGCAGCGCCGGCATCGTGCAGGCGGTGATCCGTGGCGACGTTCAGGTTGCCGCGGTGATCGAACCGCCGGTGATCAGCGCCATCGCCGACGGCGCGCCGATCCGCGTCGTCTACCCGGGCTCGGGCGTGCCGGCGACGGCCACGGTGGCGTTTCTGCCGGCGAAATCGCCGCATCCGGATGCCGGTATGCTGTTTCTGAACTGGTCCATGAGCGCCGCCGGTCAGCAAAGCCTGCAAGACCATGCCGGCGCCCCGGTCACCCGCCCCGGGGTCAAGCCGCCGAAACTGGTGCCTGGGCTGGATGGGATGAAGATCGTCCTGACCGAACGGTTGCTGACCCCTTCGATGCAAAAATCCATCATCGAGGAATGGCGCTCGGTGTTCGGCCTGCAATAGACGCCGATGACAACCGCACCGGTCCGACGTTCGGGCGAGGCGACGATCCGTGTGATCTTCGCCGTCACCTTCCTGGTTACCGCATTCCTGATTGTTACGCCATTGGCGTCGTTGCTGTATGGCAGCTTCCAGACCGGCGGTCCGGGCACACCATCCAACTTTACGCTGAAAAACTGGGAGGGTCTGGCAAGCCGAGCGATTGTACATACACTGTTCATGACGTGTTTTATTTCGGTGGTGACGTCGCTGTTCAGCACCCTGGGTGGCGCCGCCATGGCGTGGCTGGTCTATCGCACGGATTTTCGTTACAAGAAAAGTCTTGTCGCCGCGGTGGGGCTGAGCTTCTTCTTTCCGGGCTACATCCTGGGCATGGCCTGGGTCATCCTGGGATCGCCGGGCGGGGTGTTCAACGACATTCTGGAGCATCTGCTCGGCCCGGACGTGATCCGCTTCGACATCTATTCGGCGACCGGGATCATCTGGATCCAGGTGTTGCACATCCTGCCATTTGCGTTCTTCACCATCCGCGGCCCGCTGATCAGCATGGACAGCAGCCTGGAGGAAGCGGCCTACGCCTCTGGCGCAACGCCGTGGCAGGTGGTGTGCAGGATCACGGTGCCGCTGATGATCTTCCCGATGATGTCCAGCCTGCTGCTGTGTTTCGTGCTTTCCGTCGAACAGTTCGCCATACCGGCGATGGTCGGCATTCCAGGCCATGTCCATACGCTCGCCACCGAGTTGTATCTGCTGACCAGCTTTTCCCCCAGCAACACGGGCCTTGCGGCCGCCGTGGGCCTGTCCATGAGCGCGGTCACCGGCCTGTCGATCTTCGCGCAACGGCGCATCGTGCATCGGCGCATGGCGCCCACCGTGACGGGACGCGGCTATCGGGTGCGCGAACTCAGTCTGGGGCGGTGGCGCTGGGTCGCGACGACGGCCTGCCTGTTCTACGTGCTGATGAGTTTCATCATTCCGTCGCTGTCGCTGATCTATACCTCCGCCATCAAGTATTTCGTCGCCAACCCATTCGAAGCCGCCTGGACGTTCCGCAACTACGTCCAGCTTTGGGACAATCCAGGCACGTTGCGGGCATTCCGCAACACCGTGCTGGTGGCCGGCGGCGGTGCCGTGCTGGGCCTGACCCTGGGCGTGCTGGTGGCGTATTCGACGCACCGCCTGAAGCCGCGCGGCCACCGGGCGCTGGATATTCTGGCCTGCCTGCCATTCGGAATCCCCGGCATCGTGATCGGGCTGGGGTTTCTGTGGTCGTATGTCTATCTGCCGATCTACGGCACGTTGTGGGTGCTGGTGTTCTGCTACGTCGCCCGCTTCCTGCCCTATGCGACCGAGACGGTGGGCGCGCAGGTGGTGCAACTCGATCGCGCGTTGGAGGAAGCCGCCTGGGCGTCCGGCGCCAACCGGATCGCCAGCTTCCGGCGCATCGTGCTGCCACTGCTGCGTCCGGCGCTGCAAAGCGGGTATTTCCTGCTGTTCATCGCCTATTTCCGCGAAATCGCGGCGGCGGCGCTGCTTTACACGGCATCCACGCAGGTGCTGTCGATCTCGATCTGGGCGTTCTTCGAGAATGCCAACTGGGGCGTCGCCAGCGCGCTTTCTGTCATTACGACCATCATCACGGTGGCCCTGATGGGCGCGGTGATGCGCGCGCCGCTGAGGCTTTAGTGTCTGTCCGAAAACATGGTGCGCCTGTTCAGTGGGCGATCATGAGGCGGCTGGCAGGCGCGGCCCCGAAAGCGACGCGGGGCCATCGATGGGGGGCTGCAACGCACCAGACGCCCATGGCAGTCCGCTGAAAAGGTGCATTATGTTTCCGGATAGACACGTAGGAGACGGCATGGGAATTTCGGTGCGCAACCTGGTCAAGCGGTTCGGCGACAAGACCATCATCGACCGCATCAGCCTGGATATCGCCGATGGGGAACTGGTCTCCCTGCTGGGCCCGTCCGGCTGCGGCAAGACCACCACCTTGCGCTGTATCGCCGGTCTGGAAACGCCGGAGGAAGGCCGCATCGAAATCGACGGGGAAGTCGTGTTCGATTCCACAGCCGGCATCATGGTGGAGCCTTACAACCGCTCCATCGGCATGGTGTTTCAGTCCTACGCGATCTGGCCGCATCTGACGGTGTTCGAGAACGTGGCGTTTCCGCTGCGCGTCCGCCGCCGCCCCGGCGCGGAGATCGAGCAGAAAGTCGCCCGCGCCCTGGACATGGTGGGGCTCGGTGCCTTCCGCGACCGCTCCTCGCAACAATTGTCGGGTGGGCAGCAGCAGCGCGTCGCGGTGGCGCGCGCCATCGTGCATGCCCCCGCCATATTGCTGTTCGACGAACCCTTGTCCAACCTGGACGCGAAACTGCGGGACCGCACGCGGGCCGAACTGCGCAAGCTGCAACGCGACCTGCATGTCGCCACCGTCTATGTCACGCATGACCAGGCCGAGGCCCTGTCGCTGTCCGATCGCATCCTGGTCATGAGCGAAGGCCGCATCCTGCAACAGGGCACGCCGGAGGACATCTACCACGCGCCCACCGACAGTTTCGTGGCCGACGTGGTGGGTGCCGCGAATTTCCTGGAGGTCGAAATCCAGGGCGAGGGACTGGACGGGATCATGGCCGTCACCCGCGATGGCACCTCGGTCCGGGCCGCCACCGGATCGGCGCCGCGCGGCCCGGGCACGATCATGATCCGTCCCGATCGGCTGCGCCTGGAACCGCCCGGTCCGGCGTCGGAAAACCACTTGCCGGGCACGATCCGCCAACGGCTGTTCCTGGGCGGGCATTTCGAATACGCGGTGGAGGTCGGGGCGGACACCGTACGGGTGATCTCCGTTGTGCTGATGCAGGAAAGCGCGCCGGTTCTGGTCGCGTTCGATGCGGCGGATTGCGTCGCCCTGGCAGGTGCGGGAGCGGCGGTGAGGTGATTGCCCAGGTTATTGCAACAGGCTTCCGACACCGGAACAGCCGTCCAACTACAAACCATCTGACGGGAAAAACCATCCCATGGGCCTGACCGCCACCTTGTGCGAACGGATCGCCGGTTGCCAGTACGACGACCTCCCCCCGCAAGCGCTGGAGGCCGCGCGTCGGCTGGTGCTGGACGGCATCGCGGTCGCCGTCGCGGGCGTGTCCGCCGAGGACGCGGTGCCGATCATGGCGAAAACCCTGCGCGCCCTGGGCGGCACGCCGGTTGCCACGGTCATCGGCTGCGACCTGCGCACCGACCCGGTGCGTGCCGCGGCGATCAACGGTGCCGCCATGCATGTGCTGGACTTCGAACCGATGTGGAGCCCGGCCACCCACGCCTTGTCCGTCACCCTGCCCGTCGCGCTGGCCCTGTCGGAGGCGCGCGGTCTGCCCGGACGTGACATTCTGACCGCCCTGGTCAAAGGCATCGAAATTCAGGGCTGGCTGCGCGAAGCGTCCGGGCAATACACGCCGGATGTGCTGCAATTCCACCCGCCCGGGCTGGTCGGCCCCATGGGCGCGGTCGCTGTCGCCTCTCACATGTTGCGACTAAACCCCGGACAGATGGCCAACGCGTTCGGCATCGCCGGATCACGCGCCGGCAGCCTGTTCGGCAATGTCGGGACCATGACCAAGTCGTTTCATTGCGGTCAGGCGGCCTCGGTCGGGCTGGAAGCAGCGCTGCTGGCGGAGGCGGGCTTCACCGGCGACACCGCAACCTTTGAATCCCCGCTGGGCTACGCCAACACCTTCTATGCCGGCACGTTCAAACCCGAGCAGATGCTGAATTACGGCCGCGCGCCCTGGCGGGTGGTCGATCCCGGCTATGCCATCAAGATGTTTCCCAGCCAGTTCGGCACGCATTTCGTCATCACCGCGGGCCTCGCCTTGCATCCGCGCGTGCCATCGGCGGCGGCGATCCGCTCGGTCACCTTGACCGGCCCGGTGATGCCCTATGTCAACCGCCCCTCCCCGGAAACCGGCCTCTCGGGAAAATTCAGCTTCCAATACAC
>CAMBXJ010000217.1 GCA_945871455.1 Asaia bogorensis | reverse complement strand
TCCTTCACCCCGCTTTCCCGGATCGCCTCGATCAGCGCTGACGGGATGCCGCACAGGCCGAAGCCGCCGGACATGATCGTCATGCCGTCACGCAACAGGCCGGCCAGCGCCGCCTTCGCGTCCGGATACATTTTGTTGACCGCCATCCGAACCCCCCTTGGAAACCGGTGGCAAAGTGCCGTGCGTGAGGGCGGATGGCAAGACGGGGCTTTGGTCAGGATGCCAACGACGGGCTCTGCCCGGTCTGGGGCGTGATCAACCTGCACAGTTGTAGAGGGCAAAGCCCCTAGCGAGGTTTGGGATCCCCATCGCTCACCCAATCCCCGGCGCCACCGCCCGATACACCGTCCAATGCCGTTCCGCCGACGTTGCCCAACTGAATTGCCGGGCCCAGATCCGAGACGCCTCATCGGGCTCCACCGCCCCGATGCGTCGCGCAATCACCGCGCGACAGGCGTCCAACCATCCGAGGTCGTCGGTTGGATCCAGCGCGATCGAGGTCGGCCCCACCAACTCCCGCAGGCTGCTGACATCGCTGACCAGTACCGGGGTGCCGACGGCCTGTGCGTCCAGTGCGGGACGACCGAAGCCTTCGTAGAGGGTGGGATAGAGCACGGCCAGGGCGTTCTGGTAGAGCGTGGGCATATCCTCGGCCGCGAGGAAGGGCGCGAAGATGACGTTCGGGCGCATGTTCGGCGGCAGCCTGTCGCGATAGGCCGCGTGGTCAGCCACCGCGACGCCGCATACGATCAGGGCGATATCGTCGCGGCCGATCGCCTGGAACAGGTCCAATGTCCAATCCAGCCGCTTCCGCGGTGTGGTCCCGCCGAGATACAGCAGATAGGGCTTGTCGATCCCCAGCCCGGTCAGATGCTCCTGCAACGGGGCGGGCATCCGGTTCAGGAACAGATCGTTGATACCATGTTGGATAACATGGATCTTGCTGGCAAGTTCTGGCCAGCGGGCGAGTATGTCGCCCTTCGAGTGATGGCTGATCGTAATGACCGCGGCGCACCGGCGGAACGCGCGAGGCAGCAGCGCATCACGGTAGGTGCCGGGTGCCATGGACTCCCCGGTGTTCCAGGGGATCGTATCGTGGATCGTGACGATTGTCGGGACAGGCTGCCACAGCGGCATGGTGGTGGCGGTGCAATGCAGCAGAGACACCCGGTCGAACAGCGCCCGCGCCGGCAGCGCCATCTGCTCCCAGGCATGGAAGCGGTATCCGGGCACGTCGCGCAGGACCACGCGGGCGGTTTCACATCCGACCGGGCGGTGGAATGGCAGGTCGGGGCGATGGCCGTAGAAGACCCAGTCCACGGCGTGGTCCTGGTTCAGGCGCCCGACGAGCGGCAGGATGTACTCCCCGATGCCACGGACAAACGCCGTATTCAGAGCCCTGGCATCCAACCCGATTCGCCCAACCATACCGGTATTCCCGCCCCGACCGGCGTTCAGGAGCGCAAGGCCTGGGTCGCGGCGTGATCGACACGTGCCCCCGCGTCCAGGGCAACCTTGTAGAGCGCACGCGCGTTCTCGGCCGAGACCAGTCCGTCCCGCACATCGCGCGCCACCAGCGCCGGGTCGCGCGTCGTGGGGTCTCCCATGCCAGCGCCCCCCGGCAGTTCCAGGATCAACCGGTCCCCGTCCGGGATCACCTGGTAGCCCTTGGTGCGCAGGGTTGTCCCGGATTTCTGCTTCACCACGCCCGCCGCCCCGTTCAGGCCACCTTCGCGTCCCTTGGGCGCATGGGCAATCCGGTCGAAGGACGCGTTCACCGCGAAGGCCAACTCCCCCTTCGTGCTGATTTCCATGATCTGCCCGGTACCGCCTCGGGTGCGGCCGGCGCCGCCGGAATCCGGCTTCAGTTCCTTGCGCCAGATGACGACGGGGGCGACATTCTCAGTCGCTTCCACCGGCATCGTGCGCACGCCGGACGGAAACGCGGTGGCGTTCAACCCGTCGCTGGTCGGACGCGCGCCGGTACCGCCGGAGTTGAACGTAATGATCTCAAAATCGTCCACCACCGGACGGTTGCCGCGCGCCTGGCCGGACACCGACGATCCACCGCGCAACGGCGGATTCCACAGTGATGATGCCCCTTCCGCCGTGACCCGTTCCGGCACGGACTGGTGCAGGCACCCCATGACCAGGTCCGGCAGCAGGTGCCCGATCACGTGCCGCACGGACACCGGGTAGGGCCGCGGCGCGTTCAGGATACAGCCTTCCGGGATCTTCATCCGGAACGGCGCCAGCGACGCCCAGTTGTTGGGAATCTCCGGCGCCACCACGCATTTGATCCCGAAGCACGCATAGGCCCTGCAATACGCCGCCGGAACATTGATGCCGCGCGACGACAGGCCCGATGTGCCGGCGAAATCCACCTCGATCGCGTCTTCCAGGATGGTCATTTCGGCGGCAAGACGCACCGGTTCCTCATACCCGTCCGAGTAGATTTCGGCGCTGAAGGTGCCGCGCGGGATGCGGGCGATTTCCGCCAGGGTGGCGCGATGGGAACTGTCGAAGATGAAGGCCGCGAGCGGGTCGAGACTGTCCATCTCGAACTCGTCCATCATTTCGACCAGGCGGCGGGCGCCGGCATCGTTACAGGCACACAGTGAGTAGATGTCGCCTTCCAGTTCCACAGGCAGGCGGGAGCCGGCGCGCATGAAGTCGAAGAAGGTCTCGTTGGGTTGGCCCTGGTCGAAGCATTTGACGATGGGGATATACATCCCTTCCTCGAACACGGAGCGTCCTTCCGGCCCCATCCCCAGGCCGCCGACATCGATCACATGCGCGGTATTGGCGAACAGGCCGACGATTTTGCCGGCTCGGAAGGCGGGCGTGACGACGGTCAGGTCGTGCAGATGGCCGGTGCCGAGCCAGGGGTCGTTCGTGATGTAGTGGTCGCCTGGGGCCATGGTGTGGGCGGGGAATTTCTTCAGGAAGTGGCCGACGCTTTCGGCCATGGAGTTGACGTGACCCGGTGTGCCGGTGACCGCCTGGGCCATCATGCGGCCGTGCAGATCGAAGATGCCGGCGGACAGGTCTCCGGCTTCGCGCACGGTGGTGGAGAAGGCGGTGCGGATCATAATCTGCGCCTGTTCCTCGACCACCGCGATCAGGCGGTTCCACATGATCTGGCGGTGGATCTGGGCCAGGGCGTTGGTTTCGTGGGACATCAGTGTGCCTCCCGCGCCATGATGATCATGCGGATTCCCTCATCATCTCGATATACCCCACCCCATTTACCCGCGCCGTCCAGCCTGGGCCCACCAAAGTCGAGGTCTCGTCCTCCGCCACGATGGCCGGTCCGCGTATCCGCATCCCCGCGGCCAGTGCCGCACGGTCATGGATGTCCCACGGGGAAACCTCTCCCGTCGTCGTGTCGCGCACCAACTGTGAACGAGGAGCGACCGGCGCGACATCGCCATGTGCCTCGATGTCGACACCCTTCACCGAGTCGGTAACCGTCGCCACCACTACCGCATAGCTCATGATCTCAACGTCGGACCCGGGCACCGGACGGTCATAAAACCGCGCATATTCCCGATCATACGCGGCCCGGATGGCGGCCACGTCATCCGCCAGCAAAACGCCCGCCGGCAGCGGCACCGGGATTTCATGCCCCTGTCCCACATAACGCATATACGCCGTGCGGGTTTCGGTGACGGCGGCACCGAAACTGCCGCGTTCCACGGCTTCCGTCGCCTCGGCGCGCATTGATGCCAGCAGCGCGTTCACCGCGTCCACGTCGAACGTCGAAAACCGTTGATACAGGCTACGAACAACCTCATAGCCCACCGGCGCGCGCAGGAAGCCGATGGCACTGCCGACCCCGGCGCCGGACGGCACCAGGATGCGGGTGATACCGACTTTTTCGGCCACACGGCATGCATGCACCGGGCCGCCGCCGCCGAACGCGATCAAGGTGCGGCCTTCATAGGTTTTCCCGGACTCGATAGCGTGCACCCGCGCGGCATTGGCCATGTTCTCGTCGACCATTTCGACCACGCCCAGCCCCGCCATGTCGGCCGTCAGACCCAGCTTCGCGCCCACCTGCGCCAGCAGCGCGTCATGCGCGGCCGCGGTGTCCAACCTCATGGTCCCACCCGCGAACCGCGCCGGATCGTAACGACCCAGCGACAGATTGGCATCCGTGACCGCCGGCAGCAGCCCGCCGCGCCCGTAGCAGGCCGGCCCCGGATCGGCGCCCGCGCTTTCCGGTCCCACCCCGATCCGTCCCATCGTATCCACATGCGCGATGGACCCACCACCGGCGCCGATTTCCACCATCTCAATGACCGGAATGCGCAGCGGCAGGCCGGATCCCTTGCGGAAGCGCCCCACCCGAGCGACCTCAAAACTGCGCGCCGTCTGCGGCCTGCCGTCGTCGATCAGGCAGATTTTCGCCGTCGTGCCGCCCATGTCGAAGGACAGCACGCTGTCCAACCCGCATTGGCGCGCGATGGTGGCGGAGAAAATGGCGCCGCCAGCCGGCCCACTTTCCACCAGCCGAATGGGGAACCGGCACGCGGTCTCGATCGTGGTCAGGCCGCCGCCGGACATCATCAGGAACAGCGGCGCCTCGGTGCCCGTCGCGCGCAGATCGGCTTCCAGGCGACGCAGATACCGCGCCATCATCGGCTGCACATAGGCGTTGGCGACGGTGGTGGAAAACCGCTCCCACTCCCGCATTTCGGGTGACACGTCGGACGACAACGACACCTGGATATCCGGCAGTTCGCGCGCCAAAATTGCCGCGATGCGCTGTTCGTGCACCGGATTGACGAAGGCGTGCAGCAGACCGACGGCGATGCTCTCGATGGCTTCACGCCGCAGCAGCGGGATCAGCGCCTGCACCGCGGCCTCATCCAGCGGGCGCAGGATTTTCCCCGTATTGTCCAGACGCTCCGACACCGGCAGGCGCAGATGCCTGGGCACCAGCGGTTCCGGCAATGTGATGTTCAGGTCATACTGATCGTAGCGGCTTTCATTGCCCATCGCGATGACATCACGGAACCCCTCGGTCGTGATCAGCGCGGTGCGCGCCCCCTTGCGCTCGATGATGGAGTTCGTGGCGAGGGTCGTGCCATGGATGATGATGGCGATATCCGCGGCGGAAATGCCGGCGGTTTGCAGGATCGACCGGACGCCCGTCATCACCCCCTGCTCCGGCGCGGACGAGGTCGTCAGGACCTTGAGCGTGGTGAGTTTGCCCGCATGCTCCAATGCGAGGTCGGTAAAAGTGCCGCCAATATCCACGGCGAGACGGGCAGATGGCATCCGGACCTCTGTTTGATGGGCGGGCGCAGTGAAACGCGCCAGAGGCCCGGACGCAAGCGGTCATACCAACCGGCGATAACAATGACCCATCGGGCGCGCAGGCTCGTCATGCCGGCGCAGGCCGGCATCCACACTTTCCCAAGGCTGCACCGCGGAAGGCGTGGATGGCGGCCCGGAGCCTGCCCTCGGGCTTGACCCGTGGGGCCGCCATGACGGGGCTGAGCGGCCAATGGGTCATTGTTGCTGCCGGTTGGAATCAGACGGGAAACCCGCGAGCACGAGGCCCGCCCCTCCCCCGCGCCCCTCCCGCCTCAGTAGCTCGGCTTTGTCGAGAACGGCGTCAACTGCAACTCATGCGTCCAAACCGACCGGTCCTGCGTGTGCAGATAGTAGAACGCATCCGCGATCTTCACCGGATTCATCACCAGTTCCGGCCGGTTCTGCACCTTCGGCAGCGCCCGCGTGCCAGGCGAATCGATCGTGCCGTCGATCACCACGTTCGCCACATGCACGCCAAGCTCGGAATATTCCTCGGTCAGCACTTGCGCCAAGGTCCGCATCATCACCCGCGGATAATAAAGCGATTCACCCGTGTAGCGCTTCTTGCCCCGCAGCGACTTGGAGTTGTTGGAGAAGAAAAACGACCCCTCCCCCTTCTTGCGCATCGCCGGCAGCACTTCCTTGGCCACCAGGAACGGCCCGCGGCTGGCGATGTGCTGGGCGGTGTCGAACATCTCCACCGAGATATATTCCAGCAGTTCCTGGTCCGGCGGCAGATCGCGCCCTTCCAGATACCCCGCATTGTAGACCAGCACATCCGGATCGCCCGCATCGGCGCGGATCGTGGCAAACGCCGCCTTGACCGAGGCTTCCGACGACAGGTCCAACTCGACGATCGTGCAATCGCCGCCCTGCTGCCCAATGGCGTCCGCCAGCGCCGAGGCGTTGGCCGTCGACCGCGTCGTCAGCACCACGAAGAAGCCTTCCTGCGCGAACTTCTGGGCAATGGCGCCGCCGACCCCCCAACGGACGCCGACCGGCAAATCGCTATCGTCCAGGTGCTTGCCGTGTGCCAGCATGGTGTTGCGACCGTCCGATTGCCACTTGGACGTTGCCCCCACCACCACGGCGACTTTCTTGCCCTTTGTATTTGTCTTGCTCATGTCGAAACGTTTCCTTCTTTGTCTATCGCGGTCGCCAACCGAAGCCGGTGTCAGGCCGAACGGTTCCAGCCCCACCACTTGCACAGCGCGTCGCCCATGATCAGCGTCTTGTCCTGCTCGCTCAGCCACGGCAATTCTTCGGTGAACATTGCCACGCATTGCTGCCAGGAACACGGCATCTTGCTGATATCCGTGCCCCAGAACATGCGTTCCGGCCCGAACGCGTCGTAGATCTGACGCAGATACAGATGCATGGACTCAAACGGATAGGCGCCGCTGGAATAGCCCGGCGCGCCGGTCGCCTTCACAGCCACATTGGGCAGTTTCGCCAGCGCCAGAAGCTCTGGGATATGGGTCATGGCGGCGGCGTCTTTCAACGTCGTCAGGCCGCCGCGTCCGCCCAGATGGTCGATCGTCAGCCGCAGGCCGGGATGACGTTCCGCGATCCGCCCCAACTCCTTCAACGAATCCGTTGCCAGGGTCGCGACCGGAACATTGGCTTTTTCCGCCTCCGCCCACAGCCAGTCGATCGTGCCATCGGCCAGCCATTGGCGCGCCGGATCGTGCAGAAACGTGTAGCGCAATCCCAGCATGCCCGGCTGCTTGCGCCAGCCCGCGATCAGACCGCGCGATGCGGGATCGTCGAGCGGCAGCGACCCCATGATCGCGAAACGCCCCGGATAGTCGCGCACCGCCTTGAACGCCATCTCGGTCGAGTTCGGATCCCAGCCCGGCGGATGAATGACGGCGGCATCGACGCCGCCTGCGTCCATCAGAACGATCGCCTCCTCCGCCGTGAAATGCGTCACCTGCCAATGCGAGAGGTTGCTTGGCAGACCTACCCCCCAGGTATGGATTTGGGCGTCGACTATCTGCATCAT
>CAMBXJ010000216.1 GCA_945871455.1 Asaia bogorensis | reverse complement strand
GCCGAGATGATCCGAATGCGATCATCGCGCTCGGTGTAGGTCACATGCAGGATGACAGCGCCACACATGCCCATCAGATTGATCCGTTCCTCGCCGTAATCCCGCCGGTCATCAAACCATTCGATGGCGAAGGGATCGCGACAGGCTTTGGCCGCTTGCGCGAACGTGACGCCATGATTCCGCCAGTTGGCAGCGGCCTTATCGGCATCCCATTCGAACCCAGCACCTAGCATGAAATACTGTTTACCCGTAGTTTCGTCAAGCGTCCATAGTTTCGTCCAGGTCGAGCCCGCGTTGGGGCAACCCGCGGTGCCATAATGCAACGCGCCGCAATCTCCGGATCGACGATGCGATCGGTGATTCCGCCACGGGTGGTTGCTGTCGGCTGCCAATCCAGTAAGCGCGGTCGTCGTGGCGGGATCGCAGTTCCCGGTTCCGCGCGGCCCGATCCTGTTCTACGCTCGCCTTATGGCCTCGATCTCCTCCTCCGAAGACACCACACCCGACCCGACACCGGCCGAACTCATCGCCGCGCGCCCGCAACTCGGCATGCATGCGATGGACGGGCTGCTGATGGACGGCGTGCCGCTGAACCGCATCGCCGATGCGGTCGGCACGCCCACCTGGGTCTACTCCGCCGCCACCATCCGCCGGCGCTACCAATCCCTGACCCAGGCGCTGCACGACGCGGGCCTGGATGCAAACACCCATTACGCGGTCAAGGCCAACGACCACCTCGCGATCCTGTCGCTGCTGGGCCAGGAAGGCGCCGGCGCCGATATCGTCAGCGAGGGCGAATTGCTGCGTGCCCGTCACGCCGGCATCCCGGCCAGCCGCATCGTCTTCTCCGGCGTCGGCAAGGCCGAACGCGAACTCCGCCTGGCGTTGACCGAGGATATCGGCCAGATCAACGTCGAAAGCGCCGAGGAACTGGAGATGCTCTCCGTCCTCGCCGCGTCCATGGGACGCATCGCGCGCGTGGCCTTGCGGGTGAACCCGGATGTCGATGCCGGCACCCACGAGAAAATCTCCACCGGCCGCGCCCGGGACAAATTCGGCATTCCCTTCGCGGACGCCGTTGCGCTCTACGCCCGCGCCGCCAGCCTGCCGGGAATCCAGCCGGTCGGCCTGGCCACCCATATCGGCAGCCAGATTCTCGACCTCGCCCCCTACCGCGCCGCCTATGCCCGCATCGCCGATCTGGTGCGCGCGCTCCGAGACCAGGGCCTGCGAGTCGACAGCGTCGATTGCGGCGGCGGCCTGGGCATCCCCTATCGCAACGAACCGGCCCCCAGCCCCGCCGGTCTGGCCGGAGCGATCAAATCCGCCTTCCATAACCTCGATGTCCGCCTGGCGTTGGAACCGGGTCGATGGCTCGTCGGGCCCGCCGGGGTGTTGCTGACATCCGTCATCCTGGTGAAGCAATCCCCCGGCGCCCGCTTCGTCGTGCTGGATGGCGCGATGAACGATCTGATCCGCCCGGCCATGTATGACGCCTGGCACGGCATCGTGCCGGTTTCCGCGGTCGATGCCGCCGGCCCGCTGGGCCCCGCCGACGTGGTCGGGCCGATTTGCGAGAGCGGCGACACCTTCGCCCGCAACCGTTGGTTGCCGTCGCTGGCCCCGCACGCGCGCGTGGCAATTCTCGACGCGGGGGCGTATGGTCGGGTCATGAGTTCGCCCTACAATGCGCGCCCCGACGCCGCGGAGGTGCTGGTGGATCTGGATCGCTGGTCGATAATCCGCGAACGCGCGCCGCATGAATCGCTTTGGGCGCGGGAGCTTATGCCCCCGGTCGCGGCCCCGGCGCCATGACCGACCCGGCGCCCGTCCTGCGCCGCCTGAACGGCCGTCGCGGCCTCGCCCGCGCCGCCATCCTCTTCGAATCCCTCTGGCCCGCCCTCTGGCCCCCGCTCGGCGTTACCGGCCTGTTCCTGGTCGCGGCGCTGCTCGACCTGCCGGCGCGGCTGCCGGTGGAATGGCACATCGTGCTGCTGACGGTCACCGGGCTGACGATCCTGGGCCTGCTGATCCGCGGGCTGCGAGGGCTGCGCGTGCCCGACAACACGGCGGCGGACCGGCGGTTGGAACTGGCGTCCGGCCTGACCCATCGGCCGTTGTCGGTACTGACCGACCGGCCCAGCCAGACCGATGCCGTCGGGCAAGCGCTGTGGCAGGCGCATCTGGCCCGCGCCGCCCGCCAGATCCACAGCCTGCGCGTCGGCGCGCCCCATCCCGGGCTGGCCCGCCGGGATCGGATCGCGTTGCGCGGGGCCTTGGTCGTGGCGCTGGTCGCGGCCTTCGCGATCGCCGGCCGCGATGCGCCGAACCGCGTGGCGATGGCCCTGGAACCGTCCATGCCGCGCCCGCCCGCGCCGCGGCCGGCCGAATGGCAGGCCTGGATTTCACCGCCGGCCTATACCCGCATGGCGCCGATTTTCCTGAAGCCGGACGCAGCCGGCGCCACCGCCCCGGCCGGTTCGCAGATCACCGCCAACGTGACGGGCGGCACATCCACGCCGCAACTGGCGCTGTCCAGCCGCACCCAGCCGTTCCAGGCATTGGATCAGACCAGCTTTCAGGCCGAACGCGCCCTGACCGACGGCGGGCGCCTGGCAATCCGGCGGGATGGCCGGGATCTCGCCGCCTGGGAAATCACCATCGTGGCCGACCAGCCCCCCGTCGTGGCCTGGACCGACAAGCCCGGACCGGCGCCGGCCGGCCTGCAGCTTCGCCTGCCGTGGCGGGCGAGCGACGATTATGGCGTGGCCACCCTGAAAGCCGAGTTGCGGCTGGATGCGCGCCCGGATGCGGACCCGGTGGCCGTCGCCATCCCCCTGGCCGGCGGCACGCCGAAAACCGCCAGCGGCACGAACCAGCAGGACCTGACGGCGCATCCCTGGGCCGGTTTGCCGGTGCGGGGGTTGTTGACCGCGCGGGATGCCGCCGGTCAGACCGGCACCAGCGACGAAATGGTCTTCACCCTGCCCGAACGCAGCTTCCAGAACCCGATCGCCCTCGCCCTGATCGAGATGCGCAAGGGTCTGAGCATCCACCCCGACGACCGGTCGGAGGCGCTGGCGGGTCTCGATGTCCTGATGCTGCAACGCGACTTTTTCGCCAACGATCCCGGCGCCTATCTGAACCTGAGCGCGCTCTATTATGCGATGGTGCGCCAGAAGGGCGTGCAGGCCATTCCGGACGTGCAGGATCGGATGTGGCTGCTGGCCCTGCATATGGAGGAAGGCCAGACCGAACAGACCGCCCGCGCCCTGGAAATGGCGCGCCAGGCCGCCCGGGACGCGCTGGATCGCGCCACCCAGGACCCGACCGATGCCAACCGCCAGGCGTTGGAACAGCGCCTGAAGGAGTTGCAGGAGGCGATCAATCGCCACATGCAGGCGATGCTAGAAGAAGCCCGCCGCGATCAGACCGTTACGCCGTTCGATCCCGACACGCATGCGCTGACCAACCACGATCTCGATCGACTGGCCGAACGCGCGCGGGAAGCCGCCCGGGAAGGCCGCATGGACGAGGCGCAGCGCCGTGTCGAGGAATTGGAACAACTGCTCGACCAGATGCGCAACGCCCGCGCCAACCCGGGACAGGAGCAGAACCAGCAGAGCAGCAACCAACGCCGCCAGCGCGGGCGCCAGCAGATGGGCGCGGTGCAGGACATGATCGGCCGGCAGGGCGGCGTGCTGGATCAGACCGAGGGACGCGCCGACCAGAATTCACGCCCGCGGGGGGTTCAGCCACCCGCGGCGTCCAACGATGCCAATGCGCAGCGGGAAGCCGATCGCCGGGTGCAACAGGCGCTGCGGCGGGCGCTGGGTGAGTTGATGCAACAATTCGGCGACCTGACCGGGGAAGTGCCTCCGAGCCTGACGGAGGCGGATCAGGCGATGCGGGAATCGGCCAGCCAGTTGGGCCAGGGACAGGACCGGGCCGCCGGAGAGGCGCAGCAGCAGGCAATCGAGGCGTTGCAGAAGGGCGCGCGCGAAATGGGCCAGGCGATGGCGCGCCAGTTCGGCCCGGGCCAGGGCAATCAGGAGGGCGAACAAGGCGAAGGCGAAGGCCAGCCCCAGATGGGCTCGATGATGCAGGATGGCCGTGGCGAAGGACGCAGCGCCAGCCCCAATCCCGGCAACCCACGGCGCGCCAGTCCGGAAGGCCGCGACCCGCTGGGTCGTTACAACCAGGGCACCGCCAGCAACGATGGCGATGTGGTCGTGCCGGAGGAGCGCGAGCGTCAGCGCACCCAGGCCATCCAGGAAGAACTGCGCCGCCGCGGGGCGGACCAGCAGCGGCCGCGGCAGGAACTGGATTATATCGATCGGCTGTTGAAGCAGTTTTGAATGGGTGAGGCGGACACATGTCCGTGGCACCGGTTATGGTTCGGCACCGCCATTCCGTCGTTGCCGAGCTTGACCTGCCAACCCACGCAAGGCCGCGGACACAACAAGGCAAGAAAATTCACGTGCGGGATATGGAAAGTCTTCGTGAAGAGATCGCAACCAAGAAGGCGGAACTCGACCGGATGCGCCGCCTAAGGCCGCACGGGCTTTCCAACCTTGAGCACTCGCACGACCTTGAATTGACCTACACGTCGAATGCGATTGAGGGAAACACGCTCACCGCGGCCGAAACCACGATCGTCATCGAGCAGGGGATCACCGTTGCCGGTAAGCCTTTGCGCGACCACCTGGAAGCCATCGACCACTATGAGGCTATCCGCTACGTGCGAGAACTTGCGCGCCGGTCAGAGACGCTGACCGAGACCGACATACGCAACCTTCATCGCCTCGTCATGCTGCGATCCGATCCGGAGATCGCGGGACGATATGCCGACCAGGGGCGTTATGTGCTGATCGATTCCGGACGTCACAGCTTTCCGTCTCCTGCGGAAATTCCAGTGTTGATGGGGGATTTTGCCGCTTGGCTCTATGACGCGGACAACTCGCCGGAGACGGGTTTTACCGCGCATCGGCGGTTGGTGGACATACACCCGTTCAACGACGGCAACGGTCGTTCGGCACGCCTGCTGATGAACCTGATCCTGATCCGTGGCGGCTACCCACCGGTCTCGGTGCGGCCGGTGGACAGATTGGCGTATCTGCTTGCCTTGCAGCAGCCTCGACGCGATGGCGGAGATGGCGCCTTCGACCGATTGCTGCTTGAACGTCTGCGTGCGACGCTGGATGAGTGCCTGGGGGCCATGCGAGACGCTGTCGCGGTGCCTGGAAAACAGGGACCTTCTTGATGGAGGCCCGGTTTTCCGGCGCGGTGACCGATCACAACGATCCGCGGACCGAAGCCGCCGCAGGGATGTCGATAGGGGGGAAGGACAAGAAATCCCTGACCGATGTCGCCAATGCCGAGGCAACGGACAAGTTTAGCGGCTCCTGTCGCGGGTCGCCAAACCGTGCCCGCGTTGCGCGTCGTGGATAAGTCGGCCCCCCCCATACCCGGGCACCGGCTTGTTGAATTCCACGCTGGTAGAATCCAGGAAATCCTTCGACGCATGGTCGTGTGATCCGGCCGATGGCCCACCATGAAAATAGCATCCGTATGCCGAAAAATGGCGAAAAACCGCCGAATTCTGCCATGGGGGTGCGGCCGCTGGCTAACTCCGTGGACCACCGTGGTCCTCCCGTGAACTCCGCGGTTAACCTTGCGGACCGTGAAACCCGCACAAACGTTGATCCCGATCCGGCTGTTGGTTCGGCGAGCGGGCCGTCTCGCGGCAATCGTTTGGCTTATGATTCCGACAAATCAACCAGGGAGTTCACGAAGGACCACGGTGACCCACGGAGGTTCTTCGCGCTGGAATCGGGAGCGTTATTGGAAGCCGTCCAGGATAGGCAATACACCACTTGCAGCGACGGACGCTGCGCGTCGCCTCCGGCATCGCCCGCGTTCATGATACGTGCGGCCGCCTGACCCGGCCGCCAACGGGCAACATCAACCCCGGTCATGCGTCGGTCGGCGACCCGACCAACGCATGACCTATTCGTCGGATGCCACGGATCGCCGATCCCTACCCCTGAAACTCCGGCGTCGGGAACAGCAGCGGCAGCGCGCTGTGCGCGTGTGGCATCGACACCGTCGGCGCGCCGCGATGCACGAAGGACGGATTGAGTTCGGCCAGGCTGCGCGCACCGGCCAGGGCCATCGCAACGCCCATTTCGTGTTCCAGCAGTTCCAGCATCTTGTGCACGCCGGCATCGCCATCCGCCGCCAGGGCATAGCAATACATCCGCCCCATGCCGATGGCGTCGGCCCCGAGCGCGATGGCCTTCACGATATCCGTGCCTCGGCAGAAACTGCCATCGATCAGCACCTTGGCGCGTCCGCGCACCGCGGCCATCACCTCCGGCAGCACGTCCATCGAGCCGCGACCGTGGTCCAACTGCCGTCCGCCATGGTTGGACACGTAAACCCCGTCGACGCCATGCTCGCAGCACAGCGCCGCGTCCTCGCCGGTGGCGATGCCTTTCAGGATCAGCGGGATGGAGTGCTTGTCCTTGAAATGCTTCACATTGTCCCAGGTGAATCCGGCCTGCCAGGACTGCCCCGTCGCCGAGGCGCGCCAGGGCTTCACGAATCGGCCGGTGATGTCGCGTTCGCGCCGCGAATAGGCCGCCGTATCGACGGTGATGGCAAAGGCGTCGAAACCGTGATCGACCGCGCGCTTCACCACATCGTCGATCCAGGCATTGTCGCCCCGGACATAGAGTTGGAAAATCTTCGGACCGCTCGCCGCCGCGGCCACCGCTTCCAGACCCGGATGCGTCACCGAGCTTGCCATGATCGGAATGCCAAACGCGGACGCCGCGCGTCCGGCGGTCGCCGCTCCACCCGGATCGAACGATTCCAGGGACCCGACGGGCGCCAGGAACATCGGTAGGCGCAGCTTACGGCCGAACAGGGTCGTGGCGGTGTCGATCTTCGATACATCGACGCAAACCCGCGGCCGCAGCGCGATCGAATCGAGCGCCATGCGGTTGCGCCGCAACGTCGTCTCGGTTTCCGTGGCGCCGACCAGATAGCCCCAGATATGGTCGGACAGCTTGGCGCGCGCCGCCGGCAGGAATTCGTGCAGGCATTGGAAGTCGCCCGTCGGCTCAAAAAGATGCTTGGCTTCAGCTTCATCCATCGTCGTTATCTCCGGTCACGATTGGCGCCATAGGGCATCCGGACGGCGCATTTCGCAAGTCCCCGGGGGCAGCAGGGTGCGAACCAAAGTTGTGCGATCAAGCGGCGGCCTTGGGTGACAGCTTTGGCTGGTTGAGATTGGCGGGTGCGAGTGTGTTGGCGGCGATCCCGGCCCAATAGGCTTCCCAGTCACCGTTCAGGCGGTTGATCCGCAGCGCGAGCAT
>CAMBXJ010000215.1 GCA_945871455.1 Asaia bogorensis | reverse complement strand
GCCGGCAACAAGCCGACCCGCTACATGCTGGTGCCGATGCATCAGATCGAGATCGTCGACGACTGGCACGTCCTGGGCCTGCGCGGCACCGCCAGCCGCACCCTGGTGATCGACGACGTGTTCGTTCCCGAGCATCGCACCGTGAAGCTGGCGGACCTGATGGCCGGCACCACACCCGGCAGCCTGGTGCATCCCGACTACGACGTGGTGCGGGTTCCGCGCGGCTATCTGGTGCCGTTCTCCCTGCCCGCGGTCGGATTTTCCCTGGCACGACGGGCATTGGCCCATGTGCCCGCCGCGATTCGAGCGCGGCTATCGCGCGGCGTCCGGGACCTGGCGGACTCCGAGGTCGTGCAGATGGCGCTGGGCGAGGCCTCCGCCGCGATCGATCTCGCGACCCTGACGATGCACACCAGACGGGACGACAGCATGGCCGTCATCGCCTCCGGCCGGCCGATCACGGCGGACGACATCATGCGCAACCGCCGCGACATCGCCTATGCGACCGCCCAGTTGCGCCAGGGAGTCGAGAAGCTGGTCGAGGTGCTGGGGTCCCGCATCGTCTACGATTCCGACCCGCTGCAACCGCTGCTGCGGGATATTCTGACCATTTCCACCCATTCGGTGGTGCATCGGCAACTCGCGATGGTGCCATATGGACGGATGCTGCTGGGATATGCGCCCGGAACCGGGGAAGCATGACCCATCCGTCTCTTCCGTCCGAGTTTTCGCTGATCGCGCGCCATTTTCGTCCGCTGGCCGGACCGGGCGCGCTGGAACTGCGAGACGACGCCGCGGTGATGACACCTCCGCCGGGACGGGAACTGGTGCTGACCGCCGATGCCATGGTGGCGGGCGTGCATTTCCTGCCGAACGATCCGCCGGACCTGGTCGGACGCAAGCTGCTGCGGGTCAATCTGTCTGATCTTGCGGCGAAGGGCGCCGTCCCGTTGTCCTATCTGATGACCGTTTCGGCCCCGCGCGCGACCCCGGATTCCTGGTATGCGGGATTTGCCGCCGGGCTGGCGGCGGACCAGGCTGAATACGCGGTCACCTTGCTGGGCGGCGACACGACATCCACCCCTGGTCCGATTTCCCTGTCCTTGACCATCATCGGCCATGTGGCGCCCGGACAGGCGGTGCGCCGGATCGGGGCACGCCCCGGGGACGGCATCTGGGTCACCGGCACGATCGGCGATGGCGCGCTGGGGCTTCAGGTGGCGCTGGGCAAACTGACCGATCCCACCGGGTTCCTGCTGGACCGATACCGGTTGCCGCGCCCGCGCGTGGGTCTGGCGATCTGCGGGATCGCCTCCGCCGGCATGGATGTGTCCGACGGGCTGGTGCAGGACCTGGGCCATATCTGCCGGGAGAGCGGCCTGGCCGCGGAGCTTGACGCGACTTCGGTGCCCCTGTCGTCTCAGGCGCGGGCCGCTGGGCCGAACTGGCTGGAAACCTGCCTGACCGGGGGCGACGACTACGAGGTGCTGATGGCCGTGCCGCCAGCGCGAGAGGCCGCGCTGTTGGCCGTGTCCCGGGCTGCCGACATCCCTGTTACCCGGATCGGCACCTTTCATTCCGGAACGCCCGGAGTCATGGTGCTTGGCCCCGGCGGAGAACCCCTTACTCTCAACAAGGGAGGCTGGAGCCATTTTTAACCACGCGCCGAAACCGCGATCATGTTTGAACCACGCGCCGAAAGCGTGATCATGTTTGAACCACGCGCTGAAAGCGCGATCATGCCGAACGAAACGTCACGGCGCGTGAATCACGCGACAAAACAAGATGCCAGATCGGTTCGCCGCTCCAGTCGTGGTGAAGCCGGCCTCGCGCCCGAGGGAACGAAACGCCCATGAACAGAAATGTCTGGCTCCTCTTCGCCTGCCAGGCGATGCTGCACGCGGTCATGGCCGGCCAGACCATCATGGCCTCCTTGATCGGCTACCAACTGTCCGGATCGGCCCTGAATACCCTGCCGATGGCGATTCAGATGGTCTCGGTGATGTGCTCGTCTGTCGTGGCGAGTTGGGCGTTTACCCGATTCGGCCGCAAGAAGGGGTTCTGGCTGGCCTGCGCGATCATGTTCGCGGGCAGCCTCACCTTCGCCACCGGCGTCTATTCGAAGAATTTCGTCCTCTACTGCCTGGGCGCGATCCCGGCCGGCGTCGGCTTCGGTATGTCGCACCATCTGCGCTTCGCCGCGGCCGAGGTGGCAGCCCCGGAGGCGAAGGCGCGCGCGATTTCCCTGGTCATGGCCGGCGGCGTGCTGTCGGCCATCGTCGGCCCGGAGATGGTCAAGCAGACGCATGACCTGATCACCAACTTCATGTTCCTGGCGACCTATCTGTATCTGCCGACCCTGCCGCTGATCGCCGCTGTCCTGCTGTATTATACGGAACTGCCCCCTGCCCCGCCCAAGGCAACCGGAGAGGCGGTGCCGTTCCGCGACATCATCTCCCGCCCCAATTTCGTGGCCGCGGTGATCAGTTCCCTGGTTGGGTACGGGACGATGAACCTGCTGATGGCCTCTACCCCGTTGCAGATGTTGCTGTGCGGCTTCGGCGTCGCGGCCAGCGCCGAGGTGATCCGGGCGCATTCGGTTGCGATGTATGCGCCCGGGTTCGTGACCGGGCAACTGATTCAGAAATTCGGCATCCACCAGATCATCCTGACCGGTGGGGTCCTGACCCTGAGCGCGGTGGTGATCAACCTGTATTTCGCCCCGCTGTTCTGGACGTTCTTTGTCGCGCTGGCGGTGCTGGGGATCGGCTGGAACTTCATGTTCGTCGGCGGCACGACGATGCTGACCACGGCCTATACGCAGCGGGAGCGGGTGAAGGTGCAGGCGACGCACGACTTCATCGTGTTTGCGAACGTAGCGATGACAGCCCTGGCGTCCGGCGTGATCGAAGCGGTGTGGGGCTGGACGGCCCTGAACCTGACGGTGGTGCCGCCAGTGGTGATCGCGGTTTCCGTGGTGATCTGGCACTGGGTGGCACGGTCGCGGGTGCCGGCAACGGCGTCCTGAATGCCGCGCCGCCGACCCGCACGGCACCCGGGCAGGTCCCGGCCGTATCCGGAGTTTTGTGGAGCGGTCAGCCGGAAAGGCGCTTTGCCATAGCCTGTAGCCCAATTCGGGCCGGTTTTCCGCTCAACGTGGCGCGGTCAGCGCGGCCGCGCCCCTCGGCCCGACCAGCGGATATCACCGCCGGTCGGGTCAGGCCGCGATCGCGGCCGATCAGCCCATCTTGTAACGAGCGAAAATCGCCTTGATGCGTTCCGCGACTTCGTTCGTCGCCTGTTCCGGCGTCATTTTCTTCTGCGTGATATTGGACATCGCCTGGCTCCATATCTGTTCGGAGAACACGGCCAATGATCCGCCTGCTCCATCTGCTCCACCGAGATCGAGATGGTGGCGTTCGGCGTCATGACGATCCGCCTGCCGAATAAGGCGGCGTTGTTGTCGACAACCAGCCAGTTGATCGCGCCCGGCGGCACATAGCCCGCGTCGTCAGCCGTTCCAGTGCCGTGGCACCCGGCCTTGCGCACGGTCGGGTCGGCAATGTTCAGTTCACCGGTTGTCTTGACGATATCCCGCCCGCCATGGGCAACCAGGAAATTATCGAACAGCGAGGAGCCTGGAAAAGCCCAGACCGAATAGTCGCTTGCCCTTCGCCCCCAGCCTGTCCCGCGCCACCTGGAACAAGTCGTAGCTTCCAGTTTTTCCTGGAAGCGTGCATCGGCTTCAGCGATCGGCACGTCGAAACCGACGAATTCGTTGTAGCGATAACCTTATGCCGATGCCGGAATAAAAACGTCCTCCGGACAGCAGGTCCACCGTCGCCGCCGACTGCTCCACCAGCGGCACCGGATTGTGCCACGGCAAAACGATCGCGGCGGTGCCCAGCCGCAAGGTGGTGGTGCGGACGCCGAACCAGGTGAGGAGGCAGGATGGCGGAGGCATGGCCGCTTCCCATTCCGACTGACGTCCACGGTAACGGACCGGTGCCATCGCGCCAAGTCCCGGTTTGCACCCGGGGCGCGGTTTGCACGATGTCAAATCCGGTCCTATGGACGACCGGAACGCAAGGCGAGGAACGACGATGGAGATTGGCTGGTATCATGAGTTCCACCGCCAGATGACCGGACAATCAGATGCCGAGGCCTTCGCGCAAGGCTTGCAGCAGGTGGTGGATGCCGAATCCTGGGGGCTGGACGCGGTCTGGCTGGCGGAAATCCACCAGCAATCCGCCCGGTCCGTGCTGACGGCGCCGTTGACCGTGCTTGCGGCGCTCGCGTCCCGCACCACGCGCCTGAAACTCGGCACGGGCGTTCAGGTGCTGCCACTGGCGCATCCGTTGCGCCTGGCTGAAGAAACCGCGACGGTCGATCAGATCAGCCAGGGACGCCTGCTGCTGGGCATCGGGCGCAGCGGCAACCCGCGCGCCTATGCCGCCTATGGCGTGCCCTATTCGGAAAGCCGTGAACGGTTCTACGAAACGCTGGACGTGTTGAAGCGCGCCTGGACACAGGACGTGTTTTCGTTCGACGGCAAGTTCCATCACTTCAACGAAGCCCGCGCGGTGCCCCGTCCGTTTCAGCAACCGCATCCGCCAATCCGTATCGCCGGGGCCAGCGAGGACACGTTCCCGGTCCTCGGCGCCCTCGGCTATCCGCTGTTCGTCGCGGTGCGCAGCGGCACCTTGTCGGGCCTGGCCCCCGATCTGATCGCCTACCGTCAGGCCTACAAGGACGCCGGGCATCCTGGCAGGGGCGAGGTGCATCTACGCCTGTCGCTGCATATCGCCGATACGGATGCCCAGGCGCGCGCGGAAGCGGAAGCCAGCATCACGCTCGGCTATCGGGCATTGGTTTCGCAACTGGAAGGCTCTCCCAACGCGCGCCGGCGGGCGGAGCTGGAAGAGGTGCGGGCGCTGACCTACGACGACATCCTCCGCGACAAGGTCATCGTCGGCAGCCCCGAATACGCCGCCTCTCGGCTGCGCCAATTGCGCGACGAGTTGGGTATCGACGGCATTCTGGCGGAGTTGAATTTCGGCGCATGAATTCCGGCGCCGCTGATGATGCGGTCGTTGCGCTTACTGTGTCAGGAAGTGCGCCCTCGCCTGGGATAGGATCAGCCCTCCAACTCCTCCCGCAGCATTTCCAGCGCCAGCCACTGTTCCTCGGCCGCGGTCAGGGCGGTCTGTGCGGTTTCCAGGGCCTTGGTTGCGGCCTTGAATCGATCCGGTTTGCGCGTGTACAGGTCGGGATCGGCAAGCTCGCGGTTCAGCCGAGCGAGATCGGATTCCAGTGCGGCGATGCGGGCTGGCAGGGATTCCAGGGCGTGCTTGTCCTTGAACGTCAGGCGGCGGTTTGGCGAGGCACCACGCGGGCGCGCGTCGGCGGGCTTTGCCTTGGCCGCGACCGTGGCCTGGCGGACCGGGCCGCGCTGGGCCAGCATGTCGGAATAGCCACCGGCATATTCTGTCCAGGCACCTTCGCCGTCGGTTGCCATGACGGATGTCACCACACGATCCAGGAAGTCGCGATCGTGGCTGACCAGCAGTACGGTGCCGGCATAGTCGGCGAGCCGTTCCTGCAACAACTCCAGGGTTTCCAGGTCCAGATCGTTCGTCGGTTCGTCCAGGATCATCAGGTTGGACGGGCGCGCGAAGGCCCGCGCCAGGGTCAGCCGGCCGCGCTCTCCCCCGGACAGGACACCGACCTGGGTGTTGGCCTGTTCGGGGCCGAACAGAAAATCCTTCATGTAGCTGACGACGTGGCGGGACTGGCCACCCACCATTACCGTGTCGCCGCCGCCCTCCGCCATGGCCTGGGCCAGGGTCTGGGTCGGGTCCAAGGTTTCCCGTCGTTGGTCCAAGGTGACGAATTGCAGGTTGGTGCCGAGCAGGACTTCGCCGGTGTCGGGGGGCAGGACGCCGGTGAGCATGTTCAGGAGGGTCGTCTTGCCGGCGCCGTTCGGCCCGACGATGCCGATACGATCGCCACGCATGACACGGGTGGAGAACGGCGCCACAACGGTGCGATCGCCATAGGTCTTGCTGATGCCCTCGGCGACGATGACCAGACGGCCGGATAGGTCGGCTTCCGACGCCACCATGCGGACATTGCCCTGGGCGCCCCGCTGCTCCTTATGCTTCTTGCGCAATGCGTGCAGGTCGCCCAGGCGCTTCTGGTTGCGCTTGCGCCGCGCGGTGACGCCATAGCGGAGCCAGTCTTCCTCCATGACGATCTTGCGGCCAAGCTTGTGCCGCTCGGTCTCTTCTTGTTCCAGGACATCGTCGCGCCAGGCCTCGAAATGCGCGAACCCCTGGTCGAGCTGGCGGGTGATGCCGCGATCCAGCCACACGGTGGAACGGGAAATCCGTTCCAACATGCGCCGGTCATGGCTGATCAGCACGATACCGGATCGCAGACCGGCGAGTTCGCGTTCCAGCCACTCGATCCCCGGCAGGTCCAGATGGTTGGTGGGCTCGTCCAGCAGCAGGATATCGGGTTCGGGCGCCAGCACGCGGGCGAGCGCGGTGCGGCGGGCCTCCCCGCCCGAGAGGGTTTCCGGGTCTTCCGTGCCGGTCAGGCCGAGTTGTTGCAGCAGGTAGGTGGCGCGATGGCGATCCCCGGCGGCGCCACCGCCGAAACCGGCTTCGACATAGTCAAGGGTGGTCGCAAAGCCCTCAAAGTCGGGCTCCTGCGGCAAATAGCGGATGGTGGCGCCGGGTTGGGCGAAGCGGCGCCCGGTGTCGGACTGGATCAGCCCGGCGGCGACTTTCAGGAGCGTGGATTTGCCGGAACCGTTGCGCCCGACAAGGCAGACGCGATCGCCGGCGGAAACGGCCAGGGCGGCACCGGCCAGCAGCGGCGCGGTGCCGAAGGTAAGGCCGATATCCTGGAGCGTGAGGAGAGGTGGTGGCATGCGGGGGCGGATAGCACTTTTGTTTGCCGTTCGCACCTGAGTGTCTGTTCGGGACCATGATGTGCCGTCGGCCGCGGCACGCCACCAACATTGCCCTCGACCGGTCTGTCGGGCATTGGATAATTTAGACGATGGCGAACCCGGCTCAGACAGGAACGACCACACCGGCATGGCGACCGTGACGCATCCTTCGACCGCTCCTGACGGCGCTCCTGTTGGCCGCCCTGGGCCTGACGGTCGCCTGCCTGATCAGCCTGACAGAGCGAGCGCTGCTGCGCTGGCGCTAGAGCATCATCACGCTGAGCGGAACGTAACAGCGTGTTGCTCATGCGATCAAACAAGGCCAGAGCGGTTTCACTCTGACTGACTGGAAACGGAAAACCGCTCTAACTTGCTGTGTTATCCATGACTCACACACCGTTACGTTCCGCTTGGTGTGATCATGCTCTGAT
>CAMBXJ010000214.1 GCA_945871455.1 Asaia bogorensis | reverse complement strand
TTCAGCCAGGCGAGATAGGCTAGAGCGTCATCGTGGCCGACGCAGACCACCGGGTCACGATCAGTCTGCTTGAAGCCCGGGTTGCGCCAGTTGCGGTTGCCGCGTTGCTCGCAGCTCCATTTACCTTCGGCGTTCGGCTCGGCCGTCGTTGCCTCGTTCGGCATCTTGTGGCCGGTGCTGTCGATAAAGGCCGCGAATTCTCCCCGGGTGACGGGATAGCGGCCCATCCAGAACGGCCGCGCGATGGTGACACGCGCGATCGGGCGAGCGTTGTCGTCATAGTCGTGCGAGTCCTCGCGTTGCGATTCCGCAGTCGGCACCCCGCGCAGGTAGCTGCCCGCGGGAATCAGCACCATCTCCGGCAGGTTAGGGGCGTCGCGCATGATGTCGCCCGGTTTGGCGCGGGCTGAGGGCGACGGAACCCGCGCCGCGGCCCCTGCCCCACGCAAGGCTGCCTCAATCCGGTCGGCCAGTGTGACCAGAGCCTGCTGCACCTCGATCGATTTCTCGGGCTCATGCAGCCGAAAGGGATGCAACTCCACACGTTGGGTGGCCCGCAAGCGGTCCCACACGCGCCGATCATGCACGTGAGCGGGGTTGGCGGGATCGATGCGCCCGGTGTCCACCCAATGGATCGGGAAGATAAGGCCCGAGCGGCCGAGCGCAGTCTCGCGGTCCTGGAAATGGAGGACTTCCAGGCAGCACCATTCGCTTTGCAGGAAATCCGGGGTTAGGATCGGGACCAGGAAGGAACATTGGTTCAGCGCATCGGTGATCTTCTGTTCCCACAGATCGCCATACGCGATCGCCGGGACATCCTGGAACAGCCGCACTCCAGCAAGCTGCCCGAAACGAGCTTCCAGTTCCTCTGCCAGCAGCGCGCGCAATTGGCTCAATCGCCCGCGCGCGCGGCGATCATCGTGCTGGGAATAGCTCCAGAGCCCGATCGGAGGCAGTTCGCCGCTCACCCGTCCCTATCCATTTCCATCGTGACACATCCCGCAAGGTAAGGCCGATGGCGCCGCTCGGGCAACCACCCGAGCGGCCGGAAGTACGCAGTCGGGATACCGACTGGGGGAACGATTGGCCCACCGGCCGTGGCGCCCCGCAATGGCGGTCGGGGATACAGTCCAGGGTCGCTATCCACGATTTCCGGCGTTGCAGCCCAGGAAAGGCGTGGATGCCGGCCTGCACCGGCATGACGGGGAGGCGACGGTCAGAGGGTCAATCTTTCCGCCGGTGACATTGGATGGCGGGCCACGGCTCTTTGCGGCCACCGCCGTGTGACGTCACTCGCCCGTGTCGCACGGTCGGCGGGACGTCGTGCAGTTGCCACTCCGGAGGGCTCGGGGGTCGTGGGGCAAGCCGAGCCGACCACGATGCAACAGGCAGTCGGCCTGCCGGGCATCCATCCCGCGCTGCGCCGAAAACAGGCAAGGTGAAAAAATAGCCGATGAAACGAGCAGTAATTGACGTTTTTTGAAGCAGACATAAACGACAGGTTAACAACCAGGAAGCGGAACAAATACCCCCGGTTCTCGCACGAGTTTGTAACGAAAACCCCGGCTTTCCGCAGTGTTTCGTAATGAACCGGGCCGGCCGCCGGTCTTAAAGTAAACTCTCAAAACGACCTGAATCGTCGCGTCCTATCAGCCAGATGACGGACGATCCTGATGTCGGATCTCAAATATCGCGAGGACCTCGACCAGCCGCCACCGAGGCGATCTCAAAAACAAAGACGCGCGCGTTAACCGACTGCACATCATTTCTACAAACAACGTCCAATCAAGGTATTACGGACCGTTCTTCATCCGACGATTCTGCCCGGATACGAATTTCCTTGCCACGGGGCACCCCACCGATCTAGAACATAAAGTGAATGTCTAGGCCCGGTCATGACCTCCCATCCGCGCAAAATCCAACCGCACGCGTTCGAATCCAGCCCGCGACGCAGTATGCACCCCGGTGTTGCGGCGCCGATTTAAGCACCGTGCAGCCTGACCGCCGGCGGCTCCCCCCAGTCTCCTGGCTCTTATGGCATTGTGGTGTGGAAGGCGTTCGTCAGTCCGGGGAACGCGCGGTGACGACGCTGCCTGACCTCCGGATCTCAGCCGGCAGGCATAACGTCGCCAACGCCGGTGCCACGGACTCCGGCCGCGGCAGACCCGCCTTGTTCTCCCCCGGAAACGCGTTGGAACGCAGCCGAGTCGCCACCGGCCCAGGATCGAACAGATTGACCCGCAGCGAAGTCGTCGCGACTTCCTGTGCCCAGGTCAGCACCAGATGCTCCATCGCCGCCTTGGTCGCCCCATACGGCCCCCAATACGCCCGAGGCTCCCGCGCCCGCATGTCCGTCACGAACACCGCCCGCCCCGCCGGCGCAAGGCGCAACAGCGGATCGCAAGTGCGGATCAGGCGCCAGGCCGCCGCCATGTTCACACCGACCACATCCGCCCAGTCGGCCGGCAGAATATGCGCGACCGGCGTCAGCTTCCCCAGCACCCCGGCCGCATGCACCAGCACGTCCAGCCGCCCGAAACGCTGGAACAGGGTCGGGCCGATCGCGTCGATCTTCTCGCCTTCCCGCAGATCCAGCGGCAGCAGGGTGGCGGACCCTCCCGCCGAGCGGATCGCGTCGTCGGTTTCTTCCAGGCCGCCCTGGGTGCGGGCGATCAGGATCAGATGCGCCCCCAGACGCGCCAATTCCACCGCCGCCGCCGCACCGATGCCTCGGCTGGCGCCCGTCACCAGGGCGACCGAGCCCGACAAAACGCCGGACATCAGTGGCTTTCGGCCAGCAGGCTGAGTTGACGGTCGCGATTATCGGCCTGATCCGGCAGCGCGATCGGATAATCCCCCGTAAAGCACGCATCGCAATAATGCGGCCGGTCGGGATCCCGCCCGTTCTTGTCCAAGGCCCGATACAGCCCGTTGATCGAGATGAAGGCCAGACTGTCGGCACCGATCAGTTCGGCCATTTCCTCGACCGAGTGGCTGGCCGCCAACAGCTTGCTCCGCTCCGGCGTGTCGATGCCGTAGAAGCAGGAATGTGTCGTGGGCGGGGAGGAGATGCGCATATGCACCTCTCGCGCGCCGGCCTGACGCACCATTTCGACGATCTTCCGGCTGGTGGTGCCGCGCACGATCGAATCATCGACCAGCACGACGCGCTTGCCCTCCAGCACCGGGCGATTGGCGGAATGTTTCAGCTTCACCCCAAGATTGCGGATATGGTCGGTCGGTTCGATGAAGGTGCGGCCGACATAGTGATTGCGGATGATGCCAAGCTCAAACGGGATGTTGGCTTCGGTGGCGTAGCCCATGGCGGCGGGGACGCCGGAATCGGGCACCGGCACGATCACGTCGGCGGGAACCCCGGCCTCCCGCGCCAGTTCGGCACCGATCCGCTTGCGCGCGGCGTAGACGGGCATGCCCTCCATCACCGAGTCGGGGCGGGCGAAATAGATGTATTCGAACACGCAGAAGCGTTCCCGGGTGCGGCCGAACGGCATGATGCTGTGCACGCCCTGGTCGTTGATGACGACGATCTCCCCGGGTTCGACGTCGCGGATAAAGTCGGCGCCGACGATGTCCAGCGCGCAGGTTTCGCTGGCCAGGACCCAGCCGCCGGTGCCCTCCGACCCGATGCGGCCGAGAATCAGCGGGCGCACGCCGAGCGGATCGCGGACGCCCATCAGGGCTTCGTTGGACAGGGCGACCAAGGAATAGGCGCCCACCACCTGTTTCAGCGCGTCGATCAGGCGGTCGACGACGGTGGAATACAGGCTGATGGCGATCAGATGCACGAAGACTTCCGAGTCCGTGGTGGACTGGAACAGGCAACCCCGGCGCACCAAAGCGCGGTGCAGTAAATGGGCGTTGGTCAGATTGCCGTTATGGGCGACGGCGAATCCCCCGAACTCAAAATCCGCGTAGAGCGGCTGGACGTTGCGCAGGACCGTCTCGCCGGTCGTGGCATAGCGATTATGCCCGATGGCGATGCGGCCCTTCAGTGTGTCCATGACCTGTGGGTTGCTGAAATTGTCGCCGACCAGGCCCATGCCGCGATGGGAATGGAACCGGGCGCCGTCGAAACTGACGATGCCGGTGGCTTCCTGCCCGCGATGTTGCAGGGCGTGCAGGCCGAGCGCGGTGACGGCGGCGGCGTCGGGAACGTTCCAGACGCCGAAGACGCCACATTCTTCGTGCAGCGAGTCGTCCTCGGTTCCATCGGTCGTGAATGCCATGCCACGTTCCTTCTGGTCGCGTGCCGCCAATTCCCGGCGGTGTAACAGGTTGGACCGGCGCGGCCCACACCCGTTTGGCCCATGCCCTTTAGATCAACTGGCCCTGACCATTGACCGATGCACCGCCCCTCTCGGCCCGGTCTCACTGCCGGACTTGATCGGGCGCGGTTCACGGCGGCGACGATGCCAGTCAGACGGGCCATCCATGCTCTATCGGCCCCCCGCACCCGCCGCCCGCCCCGTGGCCGACCCTTGCGGCGTGGTGCGCATCAACGCGTCCGCGGTCGCCCGCCGTTCCGCGGTGGGGGCCTGGAGTCGCGGACGGTATTCTTCAGGCAGTTGCCGAACCACCCAGGTCGCCCCTTCGAACGTGGGCGTCAGGGACCGGGCCTCCCGCACCGACGCGGGCCATTGATCGATCGCCACCGCCATGCCGCCTAGTATATAGGCAAGGATGACCAGCGCCGCACCCCTGGCCAAGCCGAATAGCACGCCCAGGCTGCGATCGACGCCGCCCAGCACGGATCCTCGCACCATCCGCCCCACCATCCGCGCGAGCAGCGACAGCACGATCAGCGAGATCAGGAACACGCCGACGAAGGCCAAAGGATCGATCCACGCTGGCTCCGACACATATTGCTTTACCAGGGGGCGCGCGTAGGGCAGCGCCTTGACCGCAATGGCGATGGCGCCGACCCAGGCGCCGATCCCCAGTACCTCCCGCACCATGCCGCGCATGAATGCCAGTACGGCCGAAATCGCCAGAATGCCGAGCACCGCAAGATCGACCCAGGTCATGCCACCGCCATAAAAGGGACAGGCGGGGTTATCGCCTTCGCCACGGACACCGCCAAGATGATATCGGCGACCGCCGGCGGATTATCAGCCGTCGTTACCGCATTATCATCCGCCGTCCCCGCTTTAACCTCCGCCGCTGCCGCTTTATCAGCCGCCGCTACCGCTTTATCACCCGCCGCTACCGCTTTCTGGCGCGAACCGTGCGACCAGATCGGCAATGTGGCCGATTTCCTCCAGTCGCAGTCCCTCGGGCGCCACCAGTTTGCGATTGCCGTGCGCCAGGCGGCGCGGCAGGGCGGCCGAGTCGAAGCCGAGCTTGGCGGCCTCCTTCAGGCGAGCCTCCGCCTGCGCGACCTGGCGGATTTCGCCGGACAGCCCGATTTCTCCGAAATAGACCATGCCGGGGCTGGTCGGCTTGTCGAACGCGGCCGAGGCGATCGACGCCGCCACCGCCAGATCCGCCGCCGGTTCGGTAACCCGCAACCCGCCGGCGACGTTCAGATAAACATCGGTCTGGTTCAGCCTTACCCCAGCGCGGGTTTCCAGCACCGCCAGCAGCATCGATAGCCGCCCGCTGTCCCAACCGATGACCGACCGCCGCGGCGATCCGCCCGGGTTCGGGGCCAGCAGCGCCTGCACCTCCACCAGTACCGGCCGCGTCCCTTCCAGCCCGGCGAACACCGCGCTGCCGGAGACATTGCCGCGTCGTTCGGCCAGGAACAGGGCGGACGGATTGGGCACTTCGGCCAGGCCGCGCTCCGTCATCTCGAAGACGCCGATTTCGTCGGTGGCGCCGTAGCGGTTCTTCACCGCCCGCAGGATGCGGAACTGGTGGCCCCGATCGCCCTCGAAATAGAGAACGGCGTCGACCATGTGCTCCAACACGCGCGGACCGGCCAGGGCGCCGTCCTTGGTCACGTGCCCGACCAACACCAGGGAAAATTTACCCGCCTTGGCGAGCCGGATCAGCTCGAACGAACAGGCGCGGACCTGGGACACGGTGCCCGGCGCGCTGTCGATCGCGTCCAGCCACATGGTCTGGATGGAGTCGATGACGACCAGCGCGGCGTCGTTCGCCTGTTCCAGGCTGGCCGCGATTTCCCGCACATTATAGGCGGCGGCAAGCTCGATGGCGGTGTCGGAGACGCCCAGGCGGCGGGCGCGCAGGCGGACCTGTTCGATGGATTCCTCGCCCGAGACATACAGGACCCGCCGGCCGGACCGGGCCAGGCTGGCCGCGGCCTGCAAGAGCAGCGTGGATTTGCCGATGCCCGGATCGCCACCGACCAGAACCGCCGAGGACGGCACCAGGCCGCCGCCCAGAACCCGATCCAACTCCTCGATCCCAGTGGCGGCGCGGGGTGGCGGGGCGGCGGAACCGGCCAGCCCGACGAAAGGTACTCCCTTGCCGACCGGCGCCTTGCCCGCCGGACCGGGACGCGCGGTGATGGCTTCCTCGACCACGGTGTTCCATTCGCCGCAGGTTTCGCAACGCCCCGCCCATTTGGGCGTGATGGCGCCGCAGGACTGGCAGACGAAACGAGAGGTCGGTTTGGCCACCTGGCCGTTCTAGATCGAGATCCCGCTTGAGCGCAAAAGGAATTCCCCTACGGGTGCACGCTACCAATTGCTGAACCGGCTCTCAACGCCAGGAATCCCGCTCATAAATTCAGCCATCACTGCTCCCTGTTGACCGAAACAAGCGTCCCCGCATATCACGACGCCAGGGCTGAGGATATCTCATTATGCGTCTTGTTCCATATCTTGTCATCTCAAGTTGTATGACTGTAATCAAATTCCTGTCGGTACACCTTGATCCGCAATCAAGGAGATGGTTGAGCCGCAAGATGATGCAAGATCACTTCGACTCGAAAACTGGCGCGCTTGCATCTCTGTTTATGGACAGTGTCAATGCATGGAAAAATGGCAATTACGAAAGCGTGGAAAACGGGGAAGAGGCGCTCCTTCACCGCCTTGCCTGGCTCAAACCGTCCGTGTTTATCGACGCGGGAGCCAATGTTGGTGACTGGTCGATTGCCGCCGCTCAGGCATTTCCCACGGTGACCGTCCATTCATTCGAAATTGCCAAGGCGACTGCCGCCGAACTGACGAAAAACGCGACCCGCTACGGGAACAGGATCGTTGTGAATACCGTTGGATTGGGCGACAGACTGCACAATGCAACCGTGCATGTTTCGCAGAAATTTAGTGAACGGAGCCACTTGCAAAACCCAACTGACAGGGTGAATTTCGCCGTCAATTCGCGATAATTCGGCGAGACGCCCGCGCCCAGTCTTTGGTATCATGCGTTTGCGAATCCAGCAGATGCCAACAGTAGAAACCAGGGCGCAGGCGATGTCGCT
>CAMBXJ010000213.1 GCA_945871455.1 Asaia bogorensis | reverse complement strand
AGGGCGCTGTCACGCCGCTCGGTCCGAAACAGCGACGCGGCCAACAACCGGTCGATCTGGCCAGACGTGAAGGACTGCCGCAGGAAGAACGGGGAGTCCTCCCCATGCGTCCAGACCCCGGCGCGGTTTGGCGCCACGACCACCATCCGTCCGTCATCCTTCAGGACCCGCCAGGTCTCGCGCAGCAATCGTCCGGGACTGCTTGCTGATTCCAGGCCGTGCAGCAGAAGCACGCGGTCGAACACCATGTCGGGAAAGGGCAGCGCCTCATCGGCGGTGACACAGGACCGGCTGGGGCCGGTTGCGGGCCACCTGGCCGCGCCCAGGGAGTCCGGCATGAGGGCATCCGGCATGCAGGCAATCACGCGATGGGCCTGATCCGACCACAGGTCCAGGAAAGGTTGGGTGTAGCCGATCCCCAGCACCGACTCGCCCTTGGTGTTCGGCCAGAACACGGCCAGTCGCTCCCGCAGCACACGCGCGGTAACGGCGCCGCGGGGCGACCCGTAGAATTCCGCGATTTCCGAGGCGCCCGTCGTCATGCGCCCCCTATAGCACGGCGGTCCGGTGAGCGATGCCCCATGACGTTCAGTCCAGCATATGGCCGAAACGCGCGGCCTTGGTGGCCAGGTATTCGTCGTTCACGCCGTTGGGGGCGAACATATGCGCCTCCCGCCCGACCACTTCCACGCCGCACGCCGCGAGCGCGGCCAGTTTGTCGGGGTTGTTGGTCAGCAGACGGACGCGGTTCACGCCCAGGAGGGTGAGCATGACGGCGCCGACCAGAAAATTGCGTTCATCGGCGCCCCAACCGAGGACACGGTTGGCATCCAGTGTGTCGAGGCCGCGATCCTGCAGCGTGTAGGCCCGCAGCTTGTTGACCAGGCCGATCCCGCGGCCTTCCTGCGCCAGATACAGCAGGATGCCGGACCCGTCTTCGGTCATGCGGCGCAAGGCACCGCGCAACTGCTCCCCGCAATCGCAGCGCATGCTGCCCAGCAGATCGCCGGTGAAGCACTCGGAATGGATGCGGACCAGTGGCGCGTCGGCCGTCCGTGGGTCGCCGATGACGATGGCCAGGTGCTCGATACCCGAGCCATCGGTGCGGAAAGCGACCACCTTGGCGTCCGGTGCATCGATCATGGGCACGGGGGCCGAGGCGGTCTGGCGCAATCCGAAGGCTTCCAGGTCGGGATAACCCTGCACGTCGTCGGCCGCGACGGCGATCAGGTTCCGTTCCCGCGCCAATGTGTCGATGTCCGGTCGCGCAAACACGGCCAATACGGCGGGCAGCAGGCGTCCGAGTTTCGCGATCGCCAGTGCCGCGGCGGCGGTGGCTGGGGTCGGGGCGAATGCCAGTTGCGTCAGGCCCTTGACGGCGGGCACTGTCGGATCGGCAAGCCCACGCACGCTGACCTGGTTCAGCAGATCGGCCGGCAAGGTCACGGCCTGCGCGTCAGCGGCCCGATCGATGGGCTGGCGCAGGACGGCCGCGGCTCTTACGGGGGCGAGCAGCAAAAACGGGGCGCCAGTCCCCAACCTGACCAGTTCGGCGATGCTGTCGGGGCCGGCGGTCTCGGCGGCGAGAAGGCAAAGCGACGGCTCCCCGGTCAGCACCATCGGGACGCCGCGCCGCATTTCGGATGCCGCACGGTGGATCTGGCGTAGCCGAATGGCGTTACCATCCGTTGTGACCGTGGGAGCGGGGGATTCTGGGGGCATCGTGACCTGGCGGGGCAAGCGGTTTAACGCGCCCCGATAATGGGGGCGGGGGGGAGTGGGGACAATACCGATATATTATGCCCTATTCCCGCCGGCCGAAGATATGTGCATTGCAGTACAGCGTTCCGAGTACGACATAGACTGCTCACGCTTCGCGCAAACGGATCACAGCATCATGAGGTGCATGGTCCGGCCCGACGCTAACGACCGCGGGAGTCGGATCGCTGACGCGCGAGAAGGGTCGCACGTTGACTGGCGTGCGACGCCTTACCTGACCACCGTGTCGCCACGATCTCAGACCAAGTGCCCAAGCCGTGATCAGCACACTGGCCTTATCGTGATTGCCAGACTTGACCGGGCAACCCGTGTTTTTATGGCAGGGGCGGATTGCCGCATCAAGTCTGGCAATCACGAAGCAGGGACGCCTATAAGTCGTTGTTTCGGCCGGTTGTTGTAATCGGTGATTTCATCCGGCCGTGGCATGGAAACGAGCCAGTCACACGGCAAGGGGAGCCGGATATCCGATGGTACACGGCCACCGGAACCTCGGGGGAATGCCCCAACGGAATGCCCCCAGGGGATGGCCCAGGGGATGGCCCAGAGGATCGCCCAGGGGATCGCCCAGGGGATACCTAACGGAGATGGCCAACGGGGGTAGCCAAAGTCGATGTGCCAAAGGTCCATGCCGCAACAAGGTTGGCCCGGTGTCGCAAGGCGGCCCACCCACGATAAGGAGACTGTGAACCATGGCGGCAGAACGACCGGTGCTGATCGTGGACGACGATGCCAACATTCGCGAGCTGTTAACCGACCAGTTGTCCGTGGACGGCGAATTCATCGCGGTTCAGGCAGCTTCGTTGCGAGAGGCCGAAGACCTGTTGTTCGCCAAAGATGCCAGGTTCGATGCGGTGATCCTGGATATTGGCCTACCGGATGGCGACGGTCGCGATCTATGTGCTCGGCTGCGCAAGTGCGGCCAGAATATGCCCATCATCATGCTGACCGGTTCGAGCCAGGAAGCCGATGTCGTGCGCGGCTTGGACTCGGGTGCCAACGACTACGTTGCCAAACCTTTCCGGCTCAGCGTGCTGTTGGCCCGTTTGCGCGCCCAGGTTCGTTCCTTCGAAAACAGCTCGGACGCCGTTTTCACCATCGGCCCCTATGAATTCCGTCCGGCCGCCAAGCAGTTGAAGGGGCCGAAAAACCACCGCATCCGCCTGACGGAGAAAGAGGTGGCGATTCTAAAATTTCTGTATCGGGCAGGCACAAGGGCGGTGGCGCGCCAGGAATTGCTGAACGAGGTATGGGGCTACAATCCGGCCGTCACCACCCACACGCTGGAAACCCATATCTACCGGCTGCGCCAGAAAATCGAGCCGGACCCGGCGAATGCCCGCCTGCTGCTGACCGAGGGGGGAGGATATCGGCTGGACCCCACGGGACTTACGGCCGGCACGCCAATCTCCGTGCCAGCCTAAAGCATGGTCACGCTGACAGAACCGTACCAGTGCGTGAGGCCAACGGCCCGGATCCCTGGCCGACGCACCGCCGGGATTGACCCGTGACCCGCGTTATGAAGGTCGGGGGATCGAGGCCGGCAGTGACGGTGGGGCGCCTTTGGGCCAAATGTTCGACCGGTGAGTTTGAGCCGCCCGCCAGAACCCAGGGCCCAAGCGGATTGCCGTGCCGGGTCGGGATGAAGCCGCGATGGCGGACCGGTCGGCCCGCCTCTAAAGGTCCAGTGCCACGCAGACCGGCACGTGGTCCGAGCCTTTCACCCAGTCTCGCGCATCCCGCAGGATCGTATACCCCTTCAGGGCGTCTTTGAGATCGGGCGTGACCCAGACATGGTCCAGGCGCCGGCCACGGTCGGATGCGCGCCAGTCCTTGTTGCGATACGACCACCATGTGTACAGCTTCTGATCGTCCGGCACGAAATGGCGGACCGCGTCGACGAAGCCGGTATCCAGCCAGGTGTTCAGCCCCTCGGTTTCAGGGGGCGTGTGGCTGACGACATCCAGCAACTGCTTGTGGCTCCAGACGTCGTGCTCCCGCGGCGCGATGTTCAGATCGCCCACCACAACCGCGCGGGACAGCCCGGTGCGGGCGGCGAACCAGTTCCGCGTCTCGGTGATGAAATCAAGCTTGTGGCCGTATTTCACGTTTTGCACACGGTCGGGGATGTCTCCCCCCGCCGGCACATAGAAATTATGCAGTTCGACCGGCCCGCTCGGTGTTTCGACCAGCCCCGCGATGTGGCGGCAATCGCCCTTGCCGCACCAGTCAGGCGCGATGTCGAGCGCGGTCAACGGGGCACGCGACAGGATTGCGACCCCGTTATAGCCCTTCATGCCCCGGAACAGCACATGCGGGTAGCCGAGTGCCCCCGGCGCGTCCCGGGGAAACAATTCGTCCGGAACCTTGGTTTCCTGCAGGCAAATCACATCGGGATGGAGCGTGTCGGCCAGTTCCTTGAGCAGGCCCAGGCGCAGCCGCAGCGAGTTGATGTTCCAGGTCGCGATCCGCAATTCGGGCATCAGACGATCCGGGTGCGAACGGTGCCGACCCCCTGCACGCTGCCTTCCAGCAGGTCGCCTCGCTGCACGGCGGCCACACCTTCGGGCGTGCCGGTGTATATCATGTCGCCCGGCGCCAGCCGCACCAGTCCGGACAGATAGGCGATGGTTTCCGGCACATTCCAGATCATCTTGGACAGATCGGAGGTCTGGCGAACCTTGCCGTTGACCTTCAGTTCGATCAGGTCGGCGGCGGGGTGGCCGTTCTTCGCGGCGGACACCATCAGGCCGATCGGCGCGGAGTGGTCGAACCCCTTGCCCATGTCCCAGGGCTTGCCTTCCTTCTTCGCGGCGTTCTGCAGGTCCCGGCGAGTCATGTCCAAGCCCGCGGCATAGCCCCAGACATGGCGCAGCGCGTCGGCTTCGGCGATGTTTATGCCGCCTTCCGCGATGGCCACGACCAGTTCCATCTCGTGATGCAGGTCCTTGCTTTGCGGCGGATAGGGCATGTCAGTGTCGTTCAGCAGCAGGGCGTCGGCCGGTTTCATGAAGAAGAACGGCGGCTCCCGATCCGGGTCGCTGCCCATTTCCCGCGCGTGTTCGGCGTAATTGCGCCCAACACAAAACACGCGGCGGACGGGAAACGCGCCACCGCCGGCGACGGGGACGGACACAATGGCGGGAGGCGGGATGACGAAATCGGCCATGCTATGGGTCCTGCGGACTGAAACAGCGGGTTGGAACAGCGTATCGACCTATAGCGGCGGCGCCCGGACAGGGAAATAGGCGGTTGGACCCCATGGTCATGGTATGCCGTCGTGGTATGCGGTAGCCGACAAAAGTGCCGAAGCCGTTTTCGTGGCGCCCCTCGTCACGTCAGGGCGGTCTTACGCCGGCAGGGAACGAGAAACCGCTCCATCTCTTTGTTTGATCGTGCGACTCACACGCGGTTACGTTCCGCTCCGCCTGATCCTGCTCTAAGATCGTGCGTTGCCGAGGGGCGCCACCATTCGCCGAGTCGCTCGACTCCGCTGAACTCAGGGAAAGTCAGGAGACCGTGATCGACCGTTCCGCCAGCCCAGGTGCTGCCGCCCCAGCCTTCGCGCCACCAGCCTTCGCGCCACCAGCCTTTGCGCCACCCGTCTTTGCGCCACCCGTCGTTGCGCCACCCGTCGTTGCAACCGGCAGTGTCGCGACCCCCGGTGTTGAAGCCTCAGGTGTTGCGACCCGCGTGACCCACCGGCCTTCGACGCAGATCACCGTGGTGTCCAACCAGAAGGGCGGGGTGGGCAAGACGACAACCGCCATCAACCTGGCAACCGCCATCGCCGCCACCGGACAATCCGTGTTGCTGATCGATCTCGATCCGCAGGGCAACGCATCCACGGGCCTCGGCATCGCGCGGTCCGACCGGGGGCACGGCAGCTACCAGCTTCTGACGGAGGAGCAACCGCGCCTCGACGCACCCATGCCGACCGCGATCCCTGGCCTGTTCATCCTGCCGGCGGGAATCGAACTGGTCGGCGCCGAGGTGGAACTGGTTCCACTGGTGCGACGGGAGTTTCGTCTGCGGCGGGCCCTGAGCCTGTGGCGGGTGGATGGGCGGTTCCGCCACATTCTGATCGACTGCCCACCGAGCCTGGGGTTGCTGACATTGAACGCGCTGGTCGCGGCGGATGAGGTGCTGATCCCGCTGCAATGCGAGTTCTACGCGTTGGAAGGCATCAGTGGATTGATGCAGACGATCGAAACCGTCCGGCGGCGGTTCAACTCGTCGCTCCATCTGCACGGGATTCTGCTGACGATGGTCGACAACCGGAACAGCATGTCGGAACAGATCACCAAGGACGTGCGCGATTTCTTCGGGGAATGGGTGTACGAGACGTATATCCCTCGGAATGTCCGGGTCTCGGAGGCGCCGAGCCACGGGAAGCCTGTGCTGACGTATGATTTGAGGTCGACAGGGGCGCAGGCCTATGTGCGGTTGGCGGGTGAATTCCTGAAGCGATGCGGGCGAGGGGGCGTGCCAGGGGACATGACAGGGGGCGTGCCAGGGGACATGACAGTGGGCGTGACGGCGGGCGGAGCCGACAGCGTGGTCGGCGGTGTTCGCCGAGGCGCGGCGGAAGGGCATAGCAGGGCGGACATGAACCGATGAAACCAGCCAAAAGCATGCGACTGGGCCGTGGCCTGGCGACGTTGATGGGTGAGATGCAGACAACCGAGCAGGCGTCCATGTCGAATGTCAGGGTCATCCCCATCGATCTGCTGGAGCCGAACCCATTTCAGCCGCGCGGCATGATGGAACCGGCGCAGTTGGAGGAACTGGCGGAATCGATCCGCACCCAGGGCCTGCTGCAACCGATCATGGTGCGCCCCAAGCCAGGCCAACAGGATCGTTACGAAATCGTCGCGGGCGAGCGGCGCTGGCGGGCCAGCGGCCTGGCCGGGTTGCATGAAATCCCCGCCGTGGTGCGGGAAATGACGGACAGCGAGGCCGCGATCATTGCCTTGGTCGAGAACCTGCAGCGCGAAAACCTGAATGCCCTGGATGAGGCAGAGGGGTACCAGCGCCTGGTAACCGAGTTTTCTCTGTCGCAGGATGCGGTCGGGTATGCGGTCAGCAAGTCTCGCAGCCATGTCACGAACACGTTGCGCCTGTTGGGACTGCCTCCGAAGCTGAAGGAATATGTCCATACCGGCGCCTTGTCGGCTGGGCATGCCAGGGCGTTGTTGACCCATCCCGATCCGTTGCCCATCGCGGAACAGGTCATCGCCAAGGGCCTGTCGGTCCGCCAGGTAGAGGCGATCGCGGCGCGCGGCGCCAAGCCCCGCACGGCCCCCGACACGGAACCCGCCGACCCGGACACGCTCGACCTGCAACGGGATCTGTCGCATCGGCTGGGCCAGCGGGTGGAAATCGCGGTCAAGCGGGGCGGCAGTGGGAAGCTGACGATCTGGTTCAGCGACCTCAATCAGTTGGAGTCCCTGGTGGAGCAGTTGCGCCAGCGCTGAGCTGGCCGGGTCAACCGTGATCCGGACGCGGGATGGGTAGTACCAAACCGCCCCAACCACCGACCTATGGGTGGCCGCTGTCATTGCGAGCGCAGCGAAGCAATCCCGGGGCCTGGCACTCTCGATCCTGTTGGTTGCCCGGGGTTGCGTCGCTGCGCTCGCAATGACAGCGGCCGT
>CAMBXJ010000212.1 GCA_945871455.1 Asaia bogorensis | reverse complement strand
CTGCAAGGCGTGGTCGACCAGAAATCGCGCGACCCGGAAAGCCTGTCGCGCAGCATGGCCGAGTCGCTGAAGGCCATCCACAACGTCAAGATCGCCCCGTCCTGCGACGCCATGCTCGTCGTCTGCCCGGAACACGAACGCACGTTCCGCAACGCCGGGTGGAGCAAGCAGCGTCTCTACGAACAACTGTACCGACTCTGCGAAATCCCTGGCGAAAAACTGATCACCGGCGCGCTCGGCATTGCCGAAGGACGCCCGGTGTCGGACGCCAACCAAAGTTTCAACAAATTCCGCCCGGAAGGACTGATGATCGTCCGGGCCGGAGGCGGTGCCGGAATGTTCTCCGGCATCATCGGTGGCTGGTCATCGGGCGGCGCCACCGGAAGTCTGCCCGTAACAAGAGAGGTGAAATCGTGACGATCCTCCTCGACCCGACGTCGGAGCGAAGTCCCACTTCGCGCGAACGTCTGGGCCGACCCGATCGCCTGGAAGGGCTGACGGTCGGCTTGCTTGATATCTCCAAACCCCGCGGCGACGTGTTCCTCAACCGGTTGGACGAACGCCTGACCGAGCGTGGCATCACCGTCAAACGCTACATGAAACCGACGGTGGCCAAACCGGCGCCCCTGCCACTCAGCTTGCAGATCGGCTCCGAAGTGAACGTCGTCATCGAAGGGTTGGCGGACTGAGGCTCCTGCACATCGTGCTGTACGCATGATCTGGCGGATCTCGAAGCCCGTGGAATCCCCGCTGTCGGTGTCGCCACCACCGAGTTCATCGACGCCGCCGCCGTTCAATCGAAGGCGCTCGGCACCGATCCGGCCTATGTGTTCGTGCCGCATCCGGTGCAGGACCGCACCGATGCGGAACTGAGGCAGATGGCCGACGACCACCTGGATGCCATTTTGGCGTTGCTGGTGAAGAAGGCGTGATTGCCGAAGGACCGGGTGCCTTTGTCGGTGCCCGGTCCGACGCATCACGGTGCCACCGGCACCGAGCGGCGCGAACGGGTCTGCTCCATAGCGGGCGGTATCGAGAGTACCACAAACTCGCGACCCGCGGCTTGATACCGGCCCGGCAATACCGCATGTCTCGTTACACATACTCGGAAACATCCATCATGCCCGCCGATGTCCAGACATTGATCGACAAGATCCAGGCCCTGCCGCCGGATCGGCTAATCGAGGTCGAGGATTTCGTGGACTTTATTCGGCTGCGCGAACAGGAGCGCGGGCTCACGCGAGACGCGACAACCGCCAGCGCACCGGCCTTCGCCGCGATTTGGAATAATCCGGAAGACGACGTCTACGATGCAATATGAGTTCGGCACCATCGTCCTGGTGCCGTGCTCGCATTTGAGCGCCTGTATCCCGAGGCCAGGCTGTTGCCAAAATAGTCGGCATAGCTTACGAGGATGATAGTCAGATTTGTGAACTGCACTTGGTGCGGGCCTATGACAAGGCGCGACCGAGGATTGAGGCGGAGTTTTCAGCGGTTGGCCGGAAACGGTGATCCCTTCATCGCCATGAGTTCTCTGGATATCTGACCGACACAGGTGTTCACCGCGTCATTTTTGAATAGCTCGTCATATACTTTATAAACGCAGATAGCCGCCGTGCAGAGGAGGTCGAGCGTATCGACCACTTCCGTTTCTTGAACCAGGGGTCTTGTATCGTAGCCTGGAACGCCATTGTCATCATTTTGTACCAGATATCTGTGGAGCGAAGTAGCGCTAGCGTGTGCAGCATCAGACGAAAGTTGCGCATGGAATATATACAAACCTTCAACCGGCAAATCCTTCGCTTCCTTCTTCGGATTGAGTACACTAGTGTTTGGCCATTTATCCTCTAGGTGTTTGAGGTAACGTGCTGTTTTCTGTTTGATTTTTTTATCAAGCGGCAAATCAGTGCGGGAAATCAGTATTTTTGCACGCCGCTTTCTACTCGATATCTCGTCTTCTTGGAGACGTTTGACAAATTCATCTGGGTTTATAGCTAGAGAATTAGCAAAAAATAGGTTTTCTAGGCAATTTCTGACCATGGTTCGTGCCTCGACGATGCAGTCTGCTTCGACTAGCAGGATTGTCGCTCGCACATGGGATACCGTTCGAATTAGAAGTGTAGTCACCAGTATCAAACGATCGGCGGCACGCTTCTCGGTTACCGGAACCTCGATAACATCCAGGATGTGGTTGCCAGTTGTCAGGACGCTCCTGGAAAATGCTCTCCACTCTTGTACGGATGCCACCTTGCCCCCCCCCAACGAGCACTCATGCCCATATTTCCAGTGTTACAACCACCCCCCTCTAAGCTACCCTACTACCATGTCCGGCCCTGAATTAGAAACATTCTGTGAGGAGGTGAATGGGGGCGACTCCCCTTCACCGACCAAAGCGCATCCAAGCGGCGCCCCGCGGTCATCGTCAGCAATCATGCCTATAACGAAGGACGGCGGGATGTCGTGGTGATGGCGGTGACCAGCCAACTGCGCCCGCCCCCTGGCTTGGGCGAGGTGTGGCTCAATCACTGGGCGGAGGCAGGGCTCCTCAAACCATCCGTTGTCAAGCCGGTCTTTGCCACGATTGAACAACGCCTGATCATCCGTTCCCTCGGGGCGCTTCACGCAAGCGACCGGGTTGCACTCAGGCAAGCGATTGCCGAGACCATCGGATAGGCGGCAATCCAACCCTGTCCTCGGCATGACCGAGCCCGCCAACGAGGCCGGCCGCACCACGGATAGGCGCGGAGGGTAATCTCAGCGTGGCTACGCCACCGGACGATCCGGTTTCAAATCCACCAAAGGCGTCCCGTCCAAACAATCCAGGCCACGCACGAACAGTGTCGTGCCCTCGACCCGTTCCAGCACCACCACCGATGACGCGATCGGATTGGGCCGCACCGGGGACCGCAACGCGAAGGTGCCCAATGTCCGACCGCTGTTCTGAGGCGTCTGCAAGACCAGATCGCGGCGGGACCGATGCATCCAGTACAACACCTGCAAACGAGCGTTCGCGTCGATACCGGTCAAAGCGTCCCGCCAGCGCTCGTCGATCACGATCGTGCACAGCGGCCCGTCATGCGTCCCACGCCGAGGGCATTCCGCCCGCGTCTTCCATGGCGTGTGGATGGTGCCAATGAAATAGACGCCGGCGTCGGTCGCGGGCGGCAACGGCACCGCGACCTCATCGGGCCTGATGTCCATGTCGGGGCCGGGCTGGGATGCATCGCTCATGGGATCAGCATGACAGGCGCGGCGAGGGAACGTCCAGCACCCATTCAGGCTGCCTCGGTCGCGGAGCAGACCCGCTTGATCGGCAGGAGTCAAATAAAGTCAGGTATGCTGTCCTTTGACGATGGACACGACCTTGCTCTCGCTGATCGGGTTCTCGGTGGCGATGTATGTCACCCCGGGGCCGAACAACATGATGGTTGCCGCCGCGGTGGCCAATCACGGCATCCGCGCGACCATGCCCCACATGCTGGGCATTCTGGTCGGGTTCGCGGCGATGCTGGTGGTCGTCTGCGCGGGCCTCGGGGCGATGCTGATCGCCTGGCCGCCCTTGCTGCCGCTGTTCCGCTGGGGTGGCGCGGCCTGGCTGGCGTGGCTGGCCTGGAAGATCGCCACCGCGCATCCGGCCGAACCCGGAACGTCCGGCCGCGTGCTTGGGTTCGCGGGCGCGGCGGCGTTCCAATGGGTGAACCCCAAGGCCTGGCTGATCGGCGTTGGCGCGGCGGGCGAATACATGGCGCCGGACCTGCCGTTGGTCTGGCAACTCGGTCGTATCTTCGTCGTGTTCATGATCGTGGGCCTGCCCTGCCTGATGGTCTGGGCCCTGATCGGCAAGGGCGCGCGCAGGTTGCTGGGGTCGGCCGAGCGGCTGCGGGTGTTCAATGTGGCGATGGGGGTGCTGTTGGTGTTGTCGGTGGTGCCCGTTCTGATGGAAGACTGGTAGGCTGATCGCGGCTGGCGGTCGCGCCCCTCGGTCCTGTCGTGTCTCCCCCGAACCTCGTTCGGCCGGCCGGACCAGGGAACCGCATCTTAGAGCAGCTAGAATCGGAGGAAAACGCCGTGAAAATCACCGGGATCGAGGCTTTCCAGGTCGCCTGGTCGCCCAACGACAAGTCCTCTCAGCGCAGCGCGTTCGTGCGCGTGCACACCGATGCCGGTCTGTCCGGCCTGGGCGAGGCATCCCCCATGCAGGGCGGCCTCGCATCCCTGGGCATGATCAAACACGATGTCGCGCCGTTGCTGCTGGGCCAGGACCCGCTGGATCATGCGGTGCTGCTGGACCAGGCGATGCATACGCTGGTGAAGCTGGGACCGGAGGGGGCGCTGACCGGCGCGCTGGCGGCGCTGGACATCGCGTTGTGGGATCTGAAGGGGAAACTGACGGGACTGCCGATCTACAAGTTGATTGGCGGCGCCTGGAAGACCGCCCTGCCTTTCTATGCCTCGATCGGCGGCAACGGGGACCGGACGGTCGATGAGGTTGTGCGCGTGGTCGATCAACGGCTGGCCGACAAACCCGCGGCGATCAAGATCCGCTTCGACAACAACCGCACTTCCCTGGACGTGGACATTCCCGGCGACATCGCCAAGGCGCGGGCGGTGCGCAATCTGGTCGGGGACGGCTTCCCCTTGGCCTTCGACGCCAATAATTGTTACACGACCGGCGGCGCGATCCGGGTCGGGCGGGCGCTGGAAGACCTGGGTTTCTGGTGGTTCGAGGAGCCGGTGCAGCACTACCATGTTCGCGCCATGGGAGAGGTCGCGCGCGCGCTGGATATCACCGTATCGGCGGGGGAGCAGACCTATACGCTCGCGGCGCTGGCGGACCTGATCAACGCGGGCGTTCGCATGGTGCAGCCCGATATCGTCAAGATGGGCGGCATCACCGGCCTGCTGCGTTGCGCGGCCCTGGCGCACGCGCATGGGGTGGAACTGGTGCCGCACCAGACGCAGCCGACGATCGGCCATACCGCCAACCTGCATGTCGTGGCATCGTTGCTGCAAGGCACCAAGCCGGCGGAATGGAACGATCCGTCCACCCGAACGCATGCCGTGTTCGACAATCCGCCGGTTCCGATCGCCGGCCTGTTTCATCTGCCGGATGGCCCAGGGCTGGGGCTGCGAGTGAACGAGGCGGCGTTGGCCGATCGACGGGTGGAAATCTGACGCGACCTCCCTGACCATGAGACCGATCCGGGGCGTCGGATTCTGGCGGCGGCATGCGCCCGCCGCATGGATCGGACCGCAAAACCGATAAGGCAGGCGCTTCGGCTCCGGCGATGGGTTGCAGCGGCGGTGGCTCCCTGGGGTCGCTGCCTTGGGGGCGCGCTGAGTTTGCACCAAAGAGCGTGACAAGGTTCGGGGCTGCCCCTACTGTCTCCAAACGGGCAAAGACCCGGGATCACAAAGCGTCAGACGCTGTTTAGGGAGGCCTAGGTGCTTACACGTCGTTTCGTAACCGGTGGAATGGCGGCCGCCGTCGTGGCTGGCGGGTCCGGCCCGGCCCAGGCTCAGTCCGCCGATGGCTGGCCCAACAAGATCGTCAAGATCATCGTCAATTTCGCCCCCGGCGGATCGACCGACAACGCCATGCGCCCCTTCGCCGATCGCCTGTCCCGCGCGCTGGGCCAGCAGTTCGTGATCGACAACAAGGGCGGCGCATCCGGCGCGCTGGGGCTGGAGGCAGCGGTCCGCTCCCCGGGTGATGGCTATACATTCGTCGCCACACCATCGCTTTCGGTCACCGTGCTGCCCAACATGCGCAAGCTGCCATTCGATGTGTTCAAGGATCTGAAACCGGTGTCGCGGTTCACCGACGGCACGCTGCTGTTCGCGGTGCATCCGTCCGTCCCGGCGAACTCGATCCCCGAATTCGTGGCATACGCGAAGAAAAACCCCGGGAAATTGAGCTGGGGGACCGCCGGTTTCGGATCCCAGGGCCACATGATGTGTGAGGCGTTCAAGCTGGCCGCCGACGTCGATATCCTGCATGTCCCGTATAAGGGCGGCGGCGAGTCGCTGTCCGACTTCCTGGCCGGCGTGCATCAGATCCACGCCGACGCGAACACCTTCCCGCATCTCGCCCAGGGCAAGGGCAAGCTGCTGGCGGTGCTGGACCGCCAGCGGCATCCCGACTATCCGGACGTGCCCGTGTTGACGGAATTCTATCCGGAAATCGACTTCAATGCCTGGTTCGGCATGTTCGCGCCGCCCGGCACACCCGATCCCATCATCAAGAAGCTGGCCGACGCGATGGCCAAGATCGCGATGGAACCGGATCTGGTCGCGCAGTTCCGCAAGCTGGCTCTGAAGCCAAACCCAAGCTCTCCGGAGCAACTGAGTAAGACGCTTCGGTCTGACTATGATCTGTATTCCACGATGGTCAAGAAATTGAACATGCGCATGGAATGATCTCCTGACGGCGGCAAGGGGTTCCCAATTGGCATCTTGAACGGCGCGCGGCTTCCTGTAGGGGCCGCGCGAAACGCCCGGCCGGACCAAGGCGGCGATCTGATCAGGTGTCGCGGCATCGTTTCTTCCGGCGCCGATCAAACCGAGGCTCCTCCCTGGCGCGCCATTCGTCAGTGTCTGTCCGGAAACATAGTGTGCCTTTTCAGTGGGCTACCATGAGGCGGCTGGCAGGCGCAGCCCCGAAAGCGATGCGGGGCCATCGATGAGGGGCTGCAACGCACCAGACGCCCATGGTAGTCCGCTGAAAAGGTGCACTATGTTTCCGGACAGACACTCAGGCCCCGCCAGGACTGGTATGATGGGGGGACCAAAACGGGAGAGCGCCATGCGCATCGTATTGATCGGGGTTTCACACTGGCATACGCCATTCTTCCTGGACCCCGTGCTGGGCATGGCGGATGCGACCTTTGTCGGCGTCAGCGACCCCGATCTGTCGCGCGCGGAACCCATCGCGACCAAGGCCAAGTGCTCGGCCTTCGCCGACTACCGGGAGATGTGCGCCAAATTGAAGCCGGACTTCGCCTTCGCCCTGGCGCGCCATTGCGACATGGCCGAACTGGCCCGCTTCCTGATCGACGCCGGCATTCCCTTCGCGATGGAGAAGCCCTGCGCGATCACCGCGGCCGAGGCCTGGGACATCGCCAACCACGCCAAGGCCGCCGATCACTTTGCCGCGGTGCCCTATGTGTTTCGTTACTGCCCGATCATCGACACGATCCGGGAGGTCGCGGCCAACGAGGCAATCCATTACCTGATGTTCAAGTTCGTCGGCGGCATGGTCGACCGCTACCACCAGCAGCGCGTGCCCTGGGTGATCGATCGCCCGCAATCGGGTGGTGGACCGTTGCTGAACCTTGGCGTGCATTTCCTCGATCTGTGCCGGGTACTGCTGAATGGCGCGGACCTGACGGTGACGGCCGCGATGATGTCGAACCGGGCGGAGAAGCTGA